>JAGAVZ010000100.1 GCA_017941635.1 Cellulosilyticum sp. | reverse complement strand
TTAAGTTGTCCCTCTAGCATAAATGCTGCCAAATCCCAATATGAATCATTCATTCCTGAGTATTCCCAGTCAATCAAATATAAAGTTTCATTTTTGTCCTTAATTAAATTTTCTGGTACGAGGTCATTGTGACATGGTTTTAATTCACAGCCCAATTCTTCATATAGGTAATTTGCTAATTGCATTACCTCTTCCTTTACCGATTCATATCCTGAATAAAATTTTGCATTCCCCTGCAAAACAAGACTTTCATATCTCTCTAATTCTTCAAAAACATTAAATTCATTTTGAAAGACTACGGCTGATGTATGTACTTTTTTTAGAATATTTGCCACTGCCTTTATGTTTCTAGGTAATTGAGCGGTTGTCTTGGTTAATGTTTCAGCACCCTCTATATATTTACTTAGTTTAATGCCTGTATAAGGATTGAAATAGGTCATATCTGAGTTAATCCCTAATAAACTCATCATTTTGCTATTGTAGTACTCATTCCCTCTATCAATCATTTGACCTGTGCATTTTCCAGGTATACGTAAAATATATGCTTCCCCATTCAATGTCGCTCTATAATTGACATTGGTCATTCCTCCAGCAAAACTAATCTCTCCAATGTGCACATCATCTGGGAAAATACTTTGTATTTCTTGTGTAGCAGCCGCTATCTGATACTCCGTTTCTCTTCTTAAAATACGTGGATAGACTTCCTGCAATAAATGCTCATAGTGAGTGGCTGTATCCACTTCGCCCCATATTAATTCATCTATATTAAGTACTGGTACTTTATATAATCTTGAAATATTTTCTAGCATATACTCATAGTTGAGATATGGGTTGTGATTGCTTTGATATCTTTCTAGCATCTTTTGGTACAAGCCATATGAAAGTTTGCTCATTCCAATCATTTCACTGCTGATGACATTTAATTGTCTAATATCTTTCGAAATACGATAGAGGTTGCCTTCTTCATCAAGCTCCACATAAGCTTCATCTCCAGAACCACTTAGATTTGTTGTGAGAATAACGTCTTGATGGCTACTTGCTACAAGCTGAGCTATGGCCTGTCCCTCATATAATAAGTCACTTTCAATTAATAAAAAATCATCTTTGATTTTTTCCTTAGCACATGCAAGTGAATGCATTGTTCCCGTCCACTGGTATTGCTCATTGATACAAAACTCGACTTCATATGGTAATAAGTAATGCTTTAATGTTTCTGCTTGATAACCTCCTACTACGATGATATTTTGTATTCTATGCTCTCTAAGGATTTGAATACTTCTTTCTATTAATGTCTCATTTTCTATAGGTAATAAAGCTGTCGGTTTATCAAAGTCTTTTTGTTGCCCCGCTGCTAGTATAACGGCTGTGTTAACTTTTTGTTCTTTGTATGTATTCAGTGCGATTTTGTAGGACTTCATTTCGTTTAATAATTGTTCAAGTAATTGTTCTCCTGAAGCCGTAAGTGCATACTTACACTTTTTTTGCTCTCGCTCTACATAAATCTTTCCTTGTTCCTCCAAACTACTGAGTAGTGCATTTACTGTGCCTAGCGAAAGCTTTGTTTTTTGAGATAAGGTTCTTTGACTTATTTGTTTCTCTGAGTGAATTAATGATAATAAGTGATATACCTTTTCCATAATAACTCCTTGTTCAAGTATAGTGTTCATTTTTTGAACAATTTAATTTTAATTTGTTCAAACAATTTTGTCAATAAAAAATAAGAAGTATCGCAAAATGCGATACCTCCTATCAAAATTCAACCTATTGTCTCTCAAATTTTTTTTAGAATCCCCTAATTATTTTCATCCGTCTTTTTTTCACCTTTAATATCTATAAATTGCTTTTCTGTTTTTTCTTCTAGTAGTGCTACCTTTTGCACCAACTCTTTAATTCTTTTGGAATTTCTAGATTGTGCCACTGTCAAAGAAAATATAATGAGCAAAATAAATCCTATACCCAAGAAGAATAATCCATTCATCGGACTAGCAATCCCCATTCTATCTGCTAATATTTCAATGATGATTGGAAATAATGCAATAATAATAATCGCCGTACTGACACCTATCCAGGATAAAGCATACTTTAACTCTAAATTTTCTTTTTTAATCATATGTATAATACTATATAAGGCAATAATACAGCATATTAATATGATGACTCTTAGTTGTAATGACATTCTTCTTGTCTCCCCTCATGTACTTTAAGTGTATCAATGCATATTGCCATGCTAACTTTTATCATATAATAAATTGACTTTCCAAGATTAATAGAAGAAACACCACTTACTCTCTCATTCATTAAAACGGGCATTTCACCGATTCTATAGCCTTGTCTCAAAATTGCTGCTATACTCTCTGGCTCTGGATAATCTTTGGGGTAGTATCTGCAAAAACTTTCTATGACCTGCTTATTAACGACTCTAAATCCTGAGGTTGGGTCTGTGATTTTCTGCTTAGTTAGCATATAAAGTAATCTACTAAAGAATCGAATCCCCATTCTTCTCATAAAGGATGATTGAAATCCTTCTTTTGTAAGAAAACGTGATCCAATTACCATATCCAGTTGTTCTGTTTCTAGCTTTTTAATGAGTTCATTTATGTATTGTGCATTGTGTTGGCCATCTCCATCAAATTGAATCGCCACATCATATCCATTTTCATAGGCATACTTATAACCTGTCTGCATACCACCACCAATACCTAGGTTCACTGGTAAATGAATTACCTTATAATTTTTACGTTCACACAATGCCTTTGTCCCATCATTGGAGCAATCATTGACTATTATATAATCACATTCCTTGCAATGTATTTGTAAATCGTTTATGACCTTTTCAATATTCTTTTCTTCGTTATAGACCGGGATAATGACCAATGCTTTCATCTGCTACTCCTCCTTATCCATTTAGTTCTTAAAAATCTCTATAATCTTTTGTGATGTTTGCTCCCAAGTAAAATGTTCTTTTAGTCTAGTATAACTCTTTTGTACTGCTTGGTTTGTTTTTTCCATATTATCTATGGCAACTTGAATGGCTTCTTCTATTTCTTCTATTGTATTTTCTTCTAAAATCACACCATACTCTGAGGAAAGAATCAACTCCTTACTCCCCCCTTTAGTTGTTGTGATGATATAACATTCGCATGCTGCCGCTTCTAATACAGAAGTTGGAAAGCCCTCTGGATAATCTGTTGGCAAACAAAAAATCGTTGTTTCCTTAAGTAAACTTATAATTTGTTTGAAATCTAGTCTTCCTAGTACTTTAATCTGTGGATGTACATGACTTTTTATTTGGTCATATAAATCGCCATCACCTGCAATGGCTAAATAGCATTCCCTATGTGTCGTAGCAACCTTTTCAAATGCCTGTATCAATTTTTCAATTCCTTTTTCTTTTACCAATCTTCCTGTATAGGTAATGACTATATCATTCTCCTTTAATCCATAAGCTTCTTTAAAAGAATATCCTGTATCTTCTTGCATAATCTTTTCTATGTCACACATATCAATGGCATTAAAACAAACACCTTTTGCTTTAATATTAAAATGTCCAAGCCAACGATTACATGCCTCTGAAACACCATAAAACTCTGGTTTCATGAGCCTTAATAGTCCTGTAATCATATGTTCATAACATTCACCCAACTTGTCCCAGATAGGATGATTGATGGTAAAGTGATTCGTTCCATGTTCAATTACAATGGCTTTTTTACCATTCATTTTACTAAAAATCATACCTACTAATGAATGTAGATAAAATCTTGTATTGATTATTGTGTAATCAATATTTTCTTTTTTTACTTGCTTTAGCATCTTGAACATTGCTAAATTTAACTGTGTCACTGGAAATCTTCCACCTAATAAATTAATACAAGGTAATCTATAAATTTTTATGCCTTCTATTTCCTCATAATGAGCTAAATGATGTACGTTAGAAGTAACAATAATCACTTGATTGCCTTTTTCTATGAGATACTTACTTAAATTATATGTGTATCGTTCCACACCACCTAGTGTAGGAAAATAATTTGCACTAAATATGCAATATGTATGCTTCATCATTCATCCTCTTTTATATTTCTTTCTTATTTGTTGTCTTGCAAAAAATCATATATAAAATTATGACTAGTAAACCACCCAAATAAACATTAATCCATATTGCCCCATCAAATCCTTTTTGCTTCACAGCCCAATCAGATACACCTAACATAAAGAGACATCCTACAATATTGCTTGCGAGTATCTTTCCTTGTTCACGTATGACGGTTAGCCCAATTTGTAGTATATTAGCCATTGCCATTAATCCACCTGCCAGTAATAGTATGAGAAATTCCATTTTATAGTTGCCTAAATCTACACTATAAAGTACGGATAAGATAGGTACACCAATAAAATATCCTCCAACCTGAACAATCATAGTAAAAACCGCTATGCCTAAAATAACTTGATAAACCATCTTTTTAAATTCTTTGACTTTCCTTTCTTCCCATTTTTGAGCTAGTAATGGTAAGAGTGGCTGTATCAAAAAACCCGTACACAAATTAAGTACAAAGGTAGGCATATATAGAATATTAAATAATCCTTGTAATTCTAGGCCCAAATGTTTATCAATAGCATATTTTGAAGCATTTAAATAATACATACTACAAAATGCACTTAAAAATAATGGTGTACACTTATAAATCAGCTGTTTAATTTTTTTTATATTAACTGTGCCAAGTGGTTCCATACTTTTTTTTGCAGCCATCAAATCCAATGCAATGAATAGGAGTATATTTAAAATTGTAATACTTGCAAGTGCTGTAATCAAATGACGACTTACATACAATACAGTTACAAATAATACCCCACTTACGCTTGACCTAATCGTTCTACATTTTCCTGTTACAGCTATTTGACCATGTATTTGAAGCATCCCATGATATACATCTGCTAGTGCTTCCACCGCATTAAAAACTAAAAGCAAGAATAAAATGATGCACATTGTTCCATTATATTTTCTTACTATACAAGTTATAATTGCCAGTATCCCCATTACAATCATTGTTACAATCCTTGTATATAAGTAATCTGAAAAGTGGTATTGATTACTTCTATCTGTTACTTGATACGTCCTCATATTATATATCCCGATTGTATAAAGTAAATTGACTACGGCATATACAATGGAATATATCCCCAGTTCTTCAATTCCTTGAATTTGTGTAATAGAAATAGAGAAAACAAAAGATAGGCAAGACATCATAAGATTACCTATCGCGTTCCATATAAAGGCTGATTGAGTAACTGTAACTGATGCTGCTTTCATCCTATTCTTCCTTCCTTGCATAATCAAAACTTAATATCTCAGGACAATGATTTCTCCTTGCTTCGATTGGTGGTAGCTCCATGTAGTCACCATAATCTCTCCTAAGTAATTGATCCATATTCGGTAACATCCAAACTTCTAAATCTTCAAAAGGTACCTTAATAAGCTGCTGCAATAATTTTGCTTCTACTGTACAATGCTCTAGTACTGTATCTGATAAACAGCTTATTTTTTGCATTTGTTGGTTATTGTATTTTGTCATATGTTTTAATGTGTACTGATATAAATTATGCTTACTATTAGGGATACATTTTAAGATATAATGAATACTTAGACAAGTAAATATTATCACTTGTCTCTTGATTCCTTTTAAATGAAGTGGTAAAACAGGACACTTAATTTGACTTAATATGAGTAACTTACCCCCAACCTGACTTCTTATCAGCTGCTTTCTTCTTTTCTTCTTATCATCTGCAATAAAATCAAATGGGAAAATATCTAATGCAATACCACCTTCATATCCAATTTTTTGAAACTCTGCGGTTATAAACCTTGTTCCTTTTTTCTCTATCTTGCCAAACATCAAAGGATAGTTTGGTGTTAATTGACACTCTATAACACCAAACATTTCTGACTTAGGTTTCTCCAACATAATACTTACTAACTTATCATAATCTGCCCTAGGCATGCCTACATCAATATCATCATCCCAAGGAATGAACCCTTGATGTCTCAATGCGCCTATTGCTGTGCCACCAATGATGAAATAAGTTAAATGATTTTCTTCACATAAATCTATAAAATATCTAAAGAGTTCTAACTGAACTTCTTTTACTTTTTTTAAATCCTCAGCTTTATATTCGCCCACCTAATCTTCTCCTTTAGGATTTACTAAATCCAATATAAATCTAATAATGTACTCATAGTTAGTACTAAAATCCATGGAATATATATTCACTATGTTTATTGCTAAATCTTTACATTGATTTTCTATTTCTAGTTTAGGTACTATTCGACTCATACTTAAACCTAATAACATAAGAAATGGTATAAAGTATCTACCTTGTGTTCCATCTAAAAATAGTATTTCGTGATATGGAACATCATACCAGTGAATACTAACCACCCATAACATACCTGTAAATCCAATAAAGAAAATAAAAAATACACTTCTATCTAACCATTTTAGTATCCCCTTATCCTTTGATTCAGGTAGTGCTGTAATAATAATAACGATAATAAAGGTTATAATGATTGCAATCTTAGGTAACGGTTCATCGAACCAACCAAACCAACCAATCAATGACTCTATATAGAACTCTCCTTTAGCAAGAATAGTATCCCCTACAATACGAATAAACTCTGGTAGGTTCGTTAAAATCTGTATAATAGTCTGACTTATACTTGGCTCATTTGATGCTATCTCTATAGCTGAAGTAGAATGACTAGGTACTAAATAGGTATTACCTAGTTGATAAAATAAGAATGGTACAATAACTGTTCCCATTAATATGATTGCCTTAGATAAGATTGATTTGAAACCTCTCCATATTGCAAAATGCTCTTTTGGAACTAATAAAAGTAATAATATGAGTAATATATATGGCATCTTGATACTGATAATAGCTATACCACATAGTATGATTCCGATTATATCCTTATAAGAAATTACTTTCTCTTTCTCCTTTAATGCAAGTACATAAGCTAGTAGTAAAAAACTTGCTCCATTAAGTAAAGCATCTGGCGAAAGACTCGCTGCTTGTTGTATTGACATTGGTAATAGCATGACAAACATCAATAGTTCTTTCTTTATTGGTATCTTTCTTAGAGCCAAACATCCTAGCAAAATATAGATTGCCAAATTAAATAATCTTCCTAGTTGAATAACATAGTATGGTGAAAGATTTAGTAAATCTCCAATAAATACGCCTAATGCCTGTGGTATATAGGCACATATTAAATAAGCCCTTGTTCTTGTTCCATCTGTCAATTCACCCATAACTGTTTTATTTAAAGGCATTTTATTAATTTCTTGAAATTTTTCTATACTGAATTTTTCACTACTGTGTGTATGCTTTTCTTCTAATTCAGTTGCTCTTATATACTCACTTATTGAAAGCGGTATATCTGATGTAGTTGGCGCATACATTATATGCCCCTTGGCTAACCTATATACTCTTGCAAAATGCACTTCCTCATCTGGCGCACGCATAGGTGGTAATAAACATGCCATTGCAACTCCAAAAACGCTTGCTAGTGTAATAAATTTGATACATAAGTTTTTTTGTTTAAAGCATATACCTATCATGACAAGCATCAGAATAATCCACCACCATTTAATCTGCTGCATGTATAAAATACCCCCTAAGACTATTGCTAATCCTACAATGACTACTTTATCTAGATGTTGATTAATTGTATTGGCTATTTTAGGTTTTTTATCTAACAACAAAATAACTAAAATAATACATGTTCCTATAATCATTGGATAGATTAAATATTTTATATACTTTTGCCAAAGAGTTTGAGTTGGATTTAAGATAACCCCTTTAACTTCATACTTTTGTCCAGGTGCTTCCCCTATGTCTAATCTAATTTTTTCATGTGTATCTATCTTAGGGAGTGCTAATAAATTAGTTCCATTCACCACTTTGTATCGCTTAAAACTCTGAGCTTTAAACCCTTCTGATGCCTTCGTATAATATATGCTCGTCCCTATGCTATTAACATCTTCAAGTTCCACTTCTAATTCAACTAAATAAATATTATTATTAAATCCATCTATTGTAATATTAGGATCATTCGTTTCAGTTATAATCTTACCTTCTTGTGTGATCGTTGCACCACTAATATGATTCTTTATATACTCTAAGTCATAGGACTTAGTAAATGAAGATTTTTCAAAACCTCTAATACTCGCATGACCAGTCATCCTATAACTATAGACCATTCCAAGAATACTACTATATGTAAACATAATAATTGCTGTCTTTATAATATACTGTTTCTTATTAATCCCTATTTGACTTAACCCTGAAAATATACGTTTCACTATAATAATTCCTGCTATAGTATAAATTAAGATACTAATATAAATAGATATATTGATATTAGCTTGATATAATATAGAATTAACAAAATAGTATACTAGAGGGATTAAGAAGGAAAAAATCTTATATTTTACTACTTTAAATAGTAAGATTACTATTAGTATACAAAGCAAAATGGTATTTACTGTCTCATTTAATGTTGTGTCATATCTAATACCAACTTCATGCAAATCAAAACTTACTTGCATCCTATCTGTTAAGTCTATTCTGATACAGTTTGCTTCTATTTCTTGTGGCCATTCTATTTTATTATGTCCATTCTTAATCACTATATCTAATGTCTGTTCTTCGTTTAAGGCTTCCTCTTCTAGACCATAATAAATTTTGCCCTCTAAATCCTCTTCTAAACCTTCAATATAAACCTCTATCCAATCTATATTCTTCTTTTGAGTTTCTAGTAATATCTGTGCATCATTGGATGTAGTGATGAGTTGATTGTTAAATGGCTCTATATCTTTAAAGGTTTCTACTAAATCTGCGCCTATCCATTCATCAGTACTGACTTGGTTAATATATATCTGATTTCCTATAATACTTATAATAAGGAGGAGGATTATTACCCAACCTTGTAACCACCTTATAATACCTCGTTGATACATCCATTTATCTCCCTATTCTTTTAATCTAAAGTCTGCATGCTGTAATGATAAATTCGGATTGTAGTAACAATCTCCTTGAAGGAAGACTTCTTTCCAGCGTTGTTTAAGTTGTGCTTCTTCTTGTTGGAATCTCTCTAGCTTTTCTGGTGTATTTTCGATTCCTCTACTCTTTGATTCATAATGATATAATTCTGCATAAGGATTGAATATGATTAAGTAACCTAATTCTCTTACACGTAAACACATATCTACATCATTAAATGCAACTGCAAGATTTTCATCTAATCCATTTATTTCTTTGAAGACAGATGTTTTAATCATTAAACAAGCTGCTGTTACTGCATTTAAGTTTTGTACAACAGATGCTCTACCAAAGTATCCATATTCTTCTTTTAATATGCCATGGTGAATATGTCCTGCACTACCTGCTAAACCAATTACAACTCCACCATGTTGAACTGTATCATCTGGATAATATAATTTTGCACCTACAACTCCCACATCTTCTCTTTGGCAATACATCAGCATCTCTTCAATCCAGAATGGATTAATAACTTCTGTATCATTATTTAACAGAATCATATATTGACCGTCTGCATGTTTTGCTCCAAAGTTATTAATTGCTGAATAGTTGAACTTTCCTTCCCAAGTAACCACTTTGATACGTGAATATTTTTCTAGAGATTTATAGTACTCTTGGATTTCTTCTGTTTCACTATTATTTTCAACAATGATAATCTCTATATTTTTATACATACTTTTTCTTAAGATAGAATTAATACATTTCTCTAGGTCTTCTTTATGGTCTTTATTAGGAATGATAATAGACACCTTAGGTGTATCTACAATGGTGTAGTTAATTTTATATGATCCTAAGAACTTACCATCTTCTACTTTACCTTGTAATCCCACTCTTTCCATATGATTTGCTAGTGCCACTTTAGCCGCTTCATAAGCATATCTTTTTGATTCTGGATTGAGTGCCACAGAATTCATATGGGTTCTCCAGTGATATAAAATCTTTGGAATATGAATGACCTTATTGGCTTTTTCTGTAATTCTTAAAATGATATCATAGTCTTGGCTTCCATCACACTGACTATTAAACTTACCAGATTTTTCTAAAACTTCTTTAGAGAATACTGAGAAATGCGTAATATAGTTGTAGCTTCTTAATGTATCTGGTGCATAATCTGGTTTGAAATGAGGATCAAATAGATGTGTGCTATTTTCATCGATTTTATCTTCATCTGTATAGATAAAATCTGGTCTACTACATACATTGATAACTTTTACCACTTCATATAAAGCATCTGGTGTTAGTAAGTCATCGTGGTCAAGTAAGGCAATATAATCTCCCTGTGCCATATCTAATGCAGCATTTGTGTTTTCCGATATTCCTTTATTTTCTTCAAGGAAATTTACTTTGATTTTACTATTTTTATTTGCAAGCTCTTGTAGTAGTTTTTTAGTTTCTTCTTTACTGCCACCATCTGCTAAACATAATTCCCAGTTACTATAAGTCTGCTCTACCACTGATTGCACCATTTCTTCTAAGAATTTTTTAGGCGTATTATAAGTAGGTACTACAATACTAATTAATGGTTTATATCCAAATTGATAGTTACGCTGATTTTCCAGTTCAGCTTTTGAAGGTTTGACCTTTTCAAACCATTGTTCATATGTAATGCCTGATACACTTGTATTATTTAGTTTCGCCTTAATCTTCTTTATCGTTGCTGTCCAACCATGTGCATTCATATAGGCAACTACTTTTTTTAAATTATTAAGTCTAATGGATGTAATGATTTTTTTGATGTACTTCATTTTTTCTTGTTTTTCTTCTTTTTTTATCTTTGCAATATCAATCTGATAAGCCTCTTCTACTTCACCATCACTAAACACAATATGATACACGCTAAGATGTTCCTTCATATCAAATGCTATTTCAAATCCACTTTGTCTTGCTTCCTTATGGTCTTTATAAGCATTTTGTACATCTACTCTGATTAACTTTTTCATTTCGATATGCTCTAATTCTTTAATCTGGATATCCACCTTTGCATCTTCTTGTGTTGAAAAAGCCCATCCTGTCAGTATAATTTTCTTATCCTGTTTATGTTCTGTATCAATATGATATTTAATTTCTCTCATAATATCACTTCATCCTTTTCCTATTGTTTTCTCCTATTGAAACCTATGCTTTTATACTTTTGATAGAGTTTCCATACTTTTGTGTTATGCACCTCTTCTATATACGCTACCTTCTGTTCAAGTGCTGATTGTAGACGCTTGGTTTCTTCCTTTTCTTGTCTTAGCTGCATCTCTAATGCTTCAAGCTGTTGTTCTTTTACTTGATTTACTTTTTCTAGTTCTACAATTGTATGATTTAACTGGTTTTCATTTCCTTCCAGTTCTTCTATTCTAGCTTGTTTTTGATTTGCGATTTCCATAATCTCTTTGTTCTTTTTAAGACTTTCTTCGTTCTCTTTAATGATTTCAGTCCTTTTATGTATCACCTTAGATACTTCAACAACAGATTCTTTAGATAATCTGTCTACCTGATAAACAAGCTCTATCTTTTTAACTGTATCTGCTATATCATTTAACATCATTTGTGCATCATCTACATCATACAAAATTTTATCTTG
>JAGAVZ010000099.1 GCA_017941635.1 Cellulosilyticum sp. | reverse complement strand
ATGCATTTGGCCACCCAGATAAAATTTTAATAATTGCTATCGCTATTGGTGTAATCTATACTAATATAGCTTTCATTTTAGGAGCTATTAATAACTTTAGATATGGCAATAAAAAAGAGGCTATTGGATCTCAATTATGTTGGTTTGTTTTAGAAGCTGGTGTTATTTTCCTCGCTTTAGGTTATTTAAACCCTGCAATCGGTATGATTGGTTTTATTATTGGAGGAATTTTAGTAATTGCATGTATTGGAATGTTAATTTATGCTAATGGTGCATATGGAGTAATGGATATTTTCGGATTCATGGGTGATGTATTATCCTACGCTCGTTTATTAGCATTATGTTTGGCTACCGGTGGTATTGCTATGACAGTTAACATTTTAACCAATATGGTAAATGATATGATTCCGTTTATTGGAATAATTCTTGCAATTGTCATATTTATAGGTGGTCATATAGCAAACTTCGCTTTCCAAGTATTGGGTGCATTTATTAACGCTTTACGTTTAAATTATGTTGAATTCTTCTCTCAATTCTACATGGGAGGAAAAGGCAAATTTGAAGCTTTTAAAGCAAGTAGAACATTTACTAAAAAATAAAATTAAAAATTTTTCATTTATATAAAAAATAAACAAAATTAAAATAAATATTATTATAAAGGTGAATTAAATATGGTAGAAATTGCTTTAGGTACTGCTTTAGCAGCTATTGGTGCTGGAGTAGCAATTGGTTTTGCTGGATTAGGTTCCGGTTTAGGGCAAGGTATGGCAGCTGCTGGATCTGTAGGTGCAGTTGCAGAAGATAACGATATGTTTGCTAGAGGTATTATTTTCTCTGCATTACCAGAAACTCAGGCTATTTACGGTTTCTTGATTGCAATCTTATTACTCGTATTCTCCGGATTATTAGGTGGAGGAAAAGGTTTAAGTATGGAAGCTGGTCTTGTAGCTATTGGTGTAGGTGCATCCATTGGTTTCGCTGGATTAGGTTCCGGTATGGGACAAGGTATTGCAGCATCCTCATCTGTTGGTGCAATTGTAGAAGACAATGACATGTTCGCTCGTGGTATTATTTTCTCTGCATTACCAGAGACTCAGGCTATTTACGGTTTCTTGATTGCTATTTTACTCATGGTATTCGGTGGAATCTTAGGTTAAGGAGGCATTTTATATGAGCTCAGGCACAGATAAAATTGTTTCAAGCATTATGTCTGAAGCCCAAGGGAAAGCTGATATAATCATGCAAGAAGCAAATGCAGAAATAGCTACTATTACTGCTGATGCTGAGAAAACTGCAGAATCAGAAAAAAATAAAATTTTAGATAATGGTAAAAAACAATCTGATATGAGATATCAGCAAATTATCTCTGAAGCTAAGATGAATGCTCGTAGAGCAGAATTAGGCGCTAAAGAAGAAGTTATTGAAGCAGCTTTTGATAAAGCTACTGATGAATTAAAAAATATTGCTTCTTCTGGTAGTGATGAATATGATGATTCATTAAGTAAAATGATTAAAGAAGCTGTTGATGAACTCGGTAGCAAAGATTTAATCATTCATTTAAATGAAGCTGATACAAATAAATTTAAAAGTCAACTTGATTCATCTTCTACTTTCCAAATTGACGATATCAATTTCCAATTAGGAGAACCTATCGATACTATTGGTGGGGCTATTGTTAAAACTAAAAGTGGTGACATTGAAGTAAACAACACTATTGAATCTAGATTAGAAAGATTTAAAAGTGTTTTACGTAGTGAAGTTGCAAATGTATTATTCAAATAATTAGGAGGGAGAAATTATGGCAGATGAACTTGCATCATTAATAACAGCTCTTGGATTTACACAAGAGACATTTATTGTATTTGTTATTCTTGCTATTGTTGTTATAGGTGCTGTAGTTGTAATCATTACATCTAGACCAATATTGGATATTTATCCTTATCTCAATCCTAGTTCCAGAGTTAGAGCCAGAAAAGGAAGACTCTTTGATGAAAAACAAATTTCAGAAATTGTTGAATCCAACAATATTGAAGAAGTAGAAAATTATCTTAAAGGTGTTCCAGAATACGCTGATGTATTGGATGAATACCCTCTTGATAAAGCATTAGATGTTGAACGTGCTAATACTTATGATTTTATAGCTAGATTAGCTCCTAAGGAAGTAAAGGCTCCTTTTGTTGTAATGTCCAAAAAATCTGATATTAACAACATTAAAAGCTTAATTACTGCTAAGGAAATTGGTCTTAATGCTGAAGAAACTAAGGAATTACTAATTCCTTCCGGATCATTATATGATGAGTTAAGTTCTTTGGCTGATGCTGAAAGTGTCACAGATATTATCACAAGTTTAGATGGTACTGAATACGCTACTGCTTTAGAAGATGCTCTTCCTGCTTATGAAGAGAAAAAAATGACTCTTCCATTAGAATCTGCTTTAGATAAATATTATTTGGGTGCTTTATTACGTTCAACTGATGTTCCTGCTGATGAAAATACACAAATAGTATACTCTTATGTTGGAACCCAAGTTGATGTTGATAACCTTAAACTTATCTTAAGAGCTAAAGAAGACGGATTAAATTATGATGATATTTCCGAATATATCTTAGAAGATGGTTATCAATTACGTGAATGGAAACTTAAAGATTTAATGGATTCTCCAGATGTTACAAATGTAGTGTCTGGTTTAGAAGGTACAAAATACTCAGAAGCTTTAACTGATGTTGTTCCACAGTACAACGAAACAGGTTCTGTTGCTGTGTTTGAAAGAGCATTAGATGTGTATGTCGCAGAACATGCTAAGTCTTTATCTTCTAAAAAACCATTAGGTGTTGGTCCAATTATTGGTTATTTAAGTCAAAAAGAATCTGAAATTAAAAATTTAAAAATTATTGCAAGGGCAAAAAGAGAAGCTGATTTCCCTAATTCTAAAATCATGGAGATGTTAATATGAGTTCTGTCGCAATTATAGGAGATATAGATACAGTATCTGGATTTAGACTTGGTGGAGTTAAAAAAGCAGAAGTTGTAAACACTGCTGAAGAAGCTATTGCTGCTTTTGATAAATTTTTAGATGATGAAATTTCAATTATTATCATAACTCAAGTATTAGCTAATGAAATTAGAGAACATATTAATAGAAAAATTGGTTCTAGTGTATTACCAATGATAATTGAGATACCTGATAAAGATGGGTCCTCCGAAGGATCATCTGATCAAATGAACGATCTTATTAAAAGAGTTATCGGGGTAGAGATGGTTAAATGATTATTGAAGGAAAAATTATTAAAATTGCTGGGCCTGTTATTGTCGCAGATGGTATGAGAGGAGCCCAGATGCTTGAGATGGTTAGGGTAGGTGAACAAAAGCTTATCGGGGAAATCATTGAGTTAGAAGGTGACACCGCTACTATCCAAGTATATGAAGAAACAGCCGGTATTCAACCGGGTGAAGTTGTAGAATGTACAGGAGGTCCTTTATCAGTAGAACTCGGTCCTGGTGTAATGAGTTCTATTTTTGATGGTATTCAAAGACCTTTAAGAATTATCAGAGAAGAATCTGGTGACTTCATTGCAAGAGGTATTGATGTAGATTCCGTAAACAAAGAGAAAAAATGGGAATTCAAACCTGTTGCTAAAGTTGGAGATAAAGTACAAGCTGGTGACGTTCTTGGTGAAGTACAAGAAACCACTGCTGTATTACACAAAATTTTAGTACCTCCAACCATGGAAGGTGAAGTAACTAGCATTGCTGCTGAAGGTGAATACACTGTATTGGAAGATATTGCAGCAATTGATGGCGAAGCAGTTCAAATGCTCCAAAAATGGCCTGTTAAAAGAAGCCGTCCATATGTAAGAAAATTAGACCCGGATATACCATTAGTCACTGGTCAAAGAGCACAAGATACTTTCTTCTCAGTAGCTAAAGGAGGAGCAGCAGCTATTCCAGGTCCATTCGGATCAGGTAAAACTGTTACCCAACAACAATTAGCTAAATGGGCAGATGCAGATATCGTTGTTTACATTGGATGTGGAGAACGTGGAAACGAAATGACTGAGGTACTTACTGAGTTCCCATTCCTTGACGACCCTAAAACTGGTAACCCATTAATGGACAGAACTGTTCTTATTGCAAACACTTCAAACATGCCGGTAGCAGCTCGTGAAGCATGTGTATATACTGGTATTACTATTGCTGAATACTATCGTGACCAAGGTTACGATGTAGCACTTATGGCAGATTCAACCTCAAGATGGGCTGAAGCTATGAGGGAGATTTCAGGAAGATTAGAAGAAATGCCTGGGGAAGAAGGTTACCCAGCATACTTAGCATCCAGATTAGCACAATTCTACGAAAGAGCTGGAAGAGTAGAAACTTTAGGTACTGAACCTAATGTTGCTTCTATTTCCGTAGTTGGTGCAGTATCACCTCCTGGTGGGGACTTATCTGAACCAGTTACACAAAACACTTTACGTATCTGTAAAGTATTTTGGGCTTTAGATGCATCTCTTGCAGATAAACGTCACTTCCCTTCAATTGACTGGTTACAAAGTTATTCATTATATGTGGACAGTATTGAAGGCTGGTGGGCTGAAAACGTAGCAGCTGATTGGAGAGCTACTCGTGATAAAGCTATGGGTCTTTTACAAAAAGAATCAGAACTTCAAGAAATTGTACAATTAGTAGGTCCTGATGCTTTACCTGAAACTGACCAAGCTACTTTAGAAGCTACCCGTATGTTAAGAGAAGACTTCTTGCAACAAAATGCATTTGATGACGTAGATACATATTGTGCTCCTGAAAAACAATATAAAATGTTGAAAACTATTCTCCAATTCTACGATGAATCTCTTGCAGCAGTTAACAGAGGAGCTCCAATTGCAAATATTGTAGCATTACCTGTAAAAGAAGAAATCGGTAAAATGAAATATGTTCCACAAGAGGAATTTGATGCTAAAATTGATGAAATTCAAGCAGCAATTACTAAACAATGCAGTGAGGCTTAAAAATGAATACAAATATTAAAACAAGAGAATATACTACTGTATCTGAAGTCTCAGGTCCTTTAATGATTGTTGAAGGAGTAGAAGGCGTTGGTTACAATGAAATTGTAGATATTGAAACACCTACTGGTGAAAAAAGAAGTGGACAAGTTCTAGAAGTAACTAAAGATGTTGCTGTTATCCAAGTTTTCGAAGGAACTAATGATTTAAACACCAAAAACACTAAAACCAGATTCACTGGTCAAACTGCTAAAATTGGTGTTTCCAGAGATATGATGGGTCGTATCTTCAATGGTATTGGTAAACCAATCGATGGTGGACCAGAAATCATTCCTGACGAAGAATTGGATATTAACGGTGCTCCAATGAACCCAGCTTCTCGTGAGTTCCCTGAAGAATTTATTCAAACTGGTATCTCAACCATTGACGGAATGAACACTTTGGTAAGAGGACAAAAACTTCCTATTTTCTCAGGATCAGGTTTACCTCACAACGATTTAGCTGTACAAATCGCAAGACAAGCTAAAGTATTAGGTGCTGACGATGAGTTCGCTGTAATTTTCGCAGCTATGGGTATTACCAACGAAGAAGCAAACTTCTTTATGAGAGACTTTGAACGTACTGGAGCTTTAGAAAAATTAACAGTATTCATGAACTTAGCAGACGACCCTGCTATTGAAAGAATCTTAACTCCAAAAATGGCATTAACTACTGCTGAATACTACGCATTTACCTTAGGTATGCAAGTATTAGTTATCTTAACAGATATGACTAACTACTGTGAAGCTTTAAGGGAAATTTCTGCAGCAAGGGAAGAAGTACCT
>JAGAVZ010000098.1 GCA_017941635.1 Cellulosilyticum sp. | reverse complement strand
ATTAAATGTCCTATAAATTTCTTCTGTTATATAACTTTGAAATTCATAATCTGCTGGATGATTTCCCGTTCCTTCATCTATCCATACAACGTTATTTTGTTGTTTTTTTAGTAGCTTAGCAATATATTTAGAGGTTGTACTTTTTCCCGAACAAGGTAATCCTTCTATTAAGAATAATCTATTTTTCATATATTTTTTCTCCTTATAATAATCTATTTACTTCTTTGCTATACTATTTAATTTCCATTTCGACACCTCCTTGTCTTATCTTTTCCTCTATCTATTCTTCTGCTTACTACTCTTTTATTTTTATTCCCTGCTATATTAGTCTAAGTTATTATTTATTTTATCACAATAATCCAAATTTTATATGCCATATCAGAAACCTATTTAGATGTTGAATAACAAGTGATTAACTTTCGTATACTATCATTTATATCATTGCATACTAAAAAGAAACTAGAAAAGGATGATATTCATGTTTGGCTTTAAAAATAGTGAAAATGATTTAAATAAGGACTTATCTAAGTTACTAAAAGAAGAAGGAGATTTCGTACAAGAATTATCTGATGTTGCAACTAAGGCAGCCCAATTTCATGCTCGTCTTGAAGCGATAGAAAAAGCTCTAGATAATCCATCTGCTTATAATTCAAAAGAAGCTGATGGTATGGTTGAAAAAGCCAAAGAAAAATATTCAAGCGAACTTGAAAATCGAATGAAAGAAGAAGCAACTGACCAAATGAGAACCTTTTAAAATCGTTCCTACTCCTCCCTTATTTAAAGTAATAGAATTGACATCATCGCCTGTAATCCTTATTATGATTGAAGTATAAAACATACAAAGCAAATGATTATGTGTTAAATAAAATATACTTTATTAAAAAAGGAGACCGATATGTCAAAAATATCTAGTTTTACAGAGGATAAGATTTTCTTACCTTTATTGAAATTTACATTTCCTATCCTACTTGCTTTGTTTTTACAAACGATGTATGGTGCTGTGGATTTACTGATTGTAGGACAATTTGGTAATGCTTCAGATGTATCTGCTGTATCAACAGGTAGTCAAATCATGACAGCCGTAACTTCTCTTATCACAGGGCTTACAATGGGAATCACCATCTTATTAGGCCAAAAACTGGGTGAGGGAAAAAGAAAAGAAGCGGGAAATGTTGTAGGAAGTGGGATTTCGATTTTTGCTATTATGGCAATGATCCTCACTGTTGTTGTGATTACTTTCGCACCAACCATTGCTCAGTTTATGAATGCACCTAATGAGGCTCTAAATAGTACAGTATCTTATATTAGAATCTGTGCAAGTGGCTTGGTTTTCATTATTTCTTATAATGTGCTTGGCGGAATCTTTAGAGGTTTAGGTGATGCCAAAACACCTCTTATTACAGTAGGAATAGCTTGTGTTATTAATATAATAGGCGACTTAATATTTGTTGGTATGTTTAAAATGGCTGCTGCTGGTGCTGCTATTGCAACTATTATTGCTCAGGCTACCAGTGTTATATTCTCTTTACTATTAATCAAAAGACAGGGAATTCCATTTGAGTTCTCTAGAAAAAATATCAAATTTCATAAGCCATTTACACTACAAATCATTAAATATGGTGCACCAATTGCCCTTCAAGAAGTCCTTGTAAACTTATCTTTCTTAGTCATCATGATGATTGGGAACTCTATGGGAGTTATTGCTTCGGCTGGTATGGGTGTTGCTCAAAAACTTGTAGGCTTTATTATGCTTATCCCAATTGCATTCTCTCAGTCTTGTGCTGTATTTGTTGCCCAAAACTATGGTGCTAAGAAATATGATAGAGCAAAAAAAATACTTCTCTACTGTATATCAGCCTCATTATGTTGTGGCATTACCATGTTCTATATGACATTCTTCCACGGAGACCTACTATGCGGTATGTTCTCCAAAGATGAAGCTGTAATCTTAGCTGCATGGGATTATCTAAAAGCATATGGTGTAGACTGCTTATTTACTGCCATTATGTTTAGTATGGTAGGATACTTCAATGGCTGTGGTAATACTACTTTCGTTATGGCCCAAGGTATAATTGGTGCTTTCTGCGTCAGAATACCTGTTTCATATGTAATGAGTAAATTAGAGCCTGTCTCTTTATTTAAAGTTGGTTTAGCAACTCCAGCTTCTACTTTTGTACAGATTATCCTTTGCGTAGGATTCTTTATCTTTTTATCAAGAAAATCTGCAAAAAGAAATTCTTCTTTAGAAGTTGTCTCAGATATTTAGTCTATTCAATCAGAAAAGGAGCGATAAAACTAGCCAAAATCTCTAGTTTTATCGCTCCTCTATTCATTTTTAGCTGATTATTATACCTTACGCAACAACTTTTCCTGATGGAAGTCCTACTTTAAGTCCGTATATATTTGAAGATACTACTACAATTTTATTTACTGTTTTTTATGTACCAATCTCTAATGTATACCCATTAATCACAATCTCTTGAATGGTATCTACTTCTATAATTCTTACAAACTCTAAAAGCGCCGTTGCAACCATTTAATTTTCTAATCCCAACACCAAAAGCATTTCTGTCATAAATTGAGAGGGTGTCATCACTCTTATTCTTGACGAATTCACTATAACCTCATATGTACTCGTACCATCCAAGTACTGATATTGTACAGTTTTAAACTCCTCTGCCTAAGTTTCTACTACAGCAATTTGATTATTTTGAACCTGATTACATCCTACACTAGTCATAACTCTGCTAACTATAGCTAATATAATAAGTAACCTTTTTAATCTTTTCTTCATTTCAAGCTTTTCCTCACGTATTTATATTTTTAAGATTAGTATACCGTATTAGGATATTTTTTCCCTATACTTCAAAAAATAGGCTGATTTTATTATTGGCCGATACTATCACATATAAAAAAGAGGAGACCTATATCATCTCCTGTTTCATAAATAAATTACTTTTCAGTTTTCTGTTCTATGACATAAGTCAAATATCATTTTTTTCTATCTAATATAACACCCTCATAAAAATTTAAGCTCATCCACAATTTATAAAATATCTTGTAGTGTATATTGACTAAACACCTCAATGAATTGATTAAGTGATTCTTGAATAATTCCTTTCAATTTACATTCTCCCGTCATAAAATGACAATTCATATCATTTTTAATACACTCTACTATACAAAGATTATCTTCTGTTATTCGAAGTACTTCTCCCAGATTAATTTGCTTAGGTGGGAGCCCTAGCTTTAACCCACCAGCACGCCCT
The DNA here is from genome assembly GCA_017941635.1 of Cellulosilyticum sp. Classification (GTDB taxonomy): domain Bacteria; phylum Bacillota; class Clostridia; order Lachnospirales; family Cellulosilyticaceae; genus Cellulosilyticum. Next base: position 25,015 of record JAGAVZ010000098.1, on the reverse strand, counting down.
TTAATAGAAATAAGATAATCTGTTTTTGCCAACTTATGAATAACCTTTTTAAGGTGATGTTCAGAAACCTCTAAAATAGTCGCCAACTGTTCAACTGTATAAAGCTCTTCCTGATGTATTGCCATATAAATGAGTACACGAAATGTATAATCTGTAAACTTGGATAACTGCATCGTTTTAGACTCTCCTAACCTTTTGTATTGTCTTTTATTTTTACTGCTCTATTCTTTAATCTATCCACTTGACTCTCTTTATTTTAACAGTTCTTAACATCCTCTTAAAGATTTATAAAAATAAATGTGCATTTTACTTGCACTTTTATTTTTACTATGATAAATTAAATGTGTATTTATTATGCACATTTAATTCAAGGAGTTATAACATGAATTGTATCACAAAATCTATTTATATATTCCTAGGTAGCTTATCTCTAGGTCTTGGCATTTTAGGCGTTTTCTTGCCTGTTCTTCCAACAACTCCGCTTCTTATGCTGAGTTGTTACTTGTATAGTCGCAGTTCCAAACGCTTTTATATGTGGCTTACATCAACTCATTTATACGAAAAACATGCTAAAGATTTTGTAGAAAATAGACAGCTGCCATTAGGTAAAAAAATTTTTCTCTTAAGTTTTGCATCAACCATGTTATTATTTCCTTTGTTTATACTAGATGGAGTTCTAAAACTCTTTATTATAGGTATTTATCTTTACCTATATTATTACTTTTTATTTAAAATCAAAACAACTAAACCTTTGGAGGACTTATCATGTTAGATCAAAAAACTATCGAAATTATCAAAAGTACTGTACCTGTACTTAAAACACACGGTTTGGAAATTACAACACATTTCTATAAAATTATGTTTGCCAACAACCCTGAAGTAAAAGGTTTCTTCAACATGGATAAACAAGCTTCTGGTGAACAACCAACAGCGCTTGCTATGACTGTACTCGCTGCTGCTCAAAATATCGACAATTTAGAAGCACTTCTTCCTACTGTTAAAAAGATTGGTCAACGCCATGTAGAAGTTGGTATTCTTCCTGAACATTACCCAATCGTAGGACAAAATCTCCTAACTGCTATTAAAGATGTACTTGGAGATGCTGCTACAGATGAAATCATCGAAGCTTGGGGAAAAGCTTACGGTGTAATTGCTGATGTCTTCATCCAAGTTGAACAAGAAATTTATGCTAACCAAGCTTAATAAGAAAATTTCTTCAATAAAGCTAAAGGCAAGAAAGCTTAATCTTCCTTGCCTTTAGCTTTATTATGCTCTTTATCATTTTACCGAAGTTATCAAATATACGACTGAGAATTATATCAAATGACTCAAATCAAATATCATAATAATTTATTAACATAGAACCATAGTATACTCATTACTCTTAATATAGGCTATCTCTTTAATACCTCCAGCACATTTTGAAATACTTTCTTCTTCCATATCATCCAAGCATAAATACTCATAAGTACACTTGCTCCTATACTCACCACTAAAGGATTCAGCTTTAGTACCTCTATAAATTGAACCACATCATCATTTGGATTTGCTCTATTTAATAGATATCCTATGGGTATGGCCATCCATACGCCTATAGAAAACAAAATAATCCCTGAAAAGAATGCAGAAAGGATTTGATAAAAGACACTCCCATTACTACTTCGATATAACATCAAATAAATTGAAAATGCTACCACTGGCAACACTAGCCCTATTGCATAAAACAACGCTAAGGTAAACTCATTAAATGCCCCACCATCAGCAACTACATATCCCTCTAATATATTGAATTCTATAATTCTAGCACCATAGAAAGCTGCTATCAAAGCATGCCCCCCCTCATGTAACAAAATATAAAGTGGCATGGCAATCCATAAGCTCCCTATAAAAGCTAAAATTACTTTTCCTTCTCTCTTCATTCATTTTTCCTCTTAGTTATACTATTTCCCTTTTTGCGTTATATGTTATTATCATAACTAATTAACATCTACTAAAACTTCTTATTTTCATTACAAAAATAAAGAACCAATATGTTACTTCTAATACTTAACTAATAACCAATTTACCATAATATTACTACTAATGATATAACACCATAATATCATATTATAAAAAAATAAAGAGAAGTATCCACTTCTCTTTATTTCTACTCTATTTCTGATATACTTAATCCTTCATCTAATAGAATGCTATCGCTTATATATAATATAAGAAAATAATCTTTCGTTAAATTAAGATGATTACTCTTGTAATTCACTTGATTGATATGGTTCTTCTATATATTCTTTATTTTTTTCAGGACTTTTTCCAAATATTAATTGGAATGATTTTGTTAACACGCACATTAATATTACTATTATTGATATAGTCCTTCCTGTATTCATATAAACAAAAAATTCCCTATCTAAATATAAGATGTCATAACTACTTGATAATACGCTAAAGATTAAACATAAAAATAATGAAACTAATATTAACTTAGCAGTTACACCCTCAATTGATTTGAATATTAAGGTATATACCGTTACAATAATACTCATAATAATAAACACAATCGCGATTCTTTGTACTAAAAATCCCATAGGTTCAAATTTACCAAGTATATTCCCTAAAATAGCTACTATTACACTAAATATTCCTATTTTCATGTTTATGTCAGCTTCACTTATTTTTTCTTTAAATATAATTATAGAAGCTAATACTACTCCTAACATTATTATAGGACTAATTAATCCGCCCATCTAAATACCACCTTTATTTTTATTTTACCTCCAAATTATATATTAAATGTGCGCATTTTACAATATTTTACATTATCCTATTAACAAACGATAATCTCTACTTAGCAATCTAATCAAGATGCCTCTCTTCTCAAGACCCACCTATAAGTCTTCTCGTAAATATCTAGCAGTAATGGTATCAGTTTCTTCTACCATTTCCTTTGGCGTTCCTGTAAGGAAAAATAGGATGCTGTTCCCACATAAGGTTTGCCAATTCTGGAATAAAGCACACGTAATGAGGTGTATAAGTCTGTAATCGTTCCTACCGTAGAGCGTGCATTGCCACCTAATCTGGACTGATTCACCACAACTGATGCCGAAAGATTTTCAATACGATCTACCTTTGGACGCTCATGCTTTGGTAAGCGTCCACGTACAAATGCAGGATACGTTTCATTCATCTGACTTTGACTTTCTGCTGCAATGGTATCAAATACAATGCTAGATTTACCTGAGCCTGAAACACCTGTAAAAACCACAATCTTATTCTTAGGTATGGATAAAGAAATATTTTTTAAGTTATTTTGATTTAACCCCTTAATGACAATATGATTGTGCATAATTGTTTTCCTCCATGGTATTTCTTCTTATATATCCTAAAGTAAAGATTAATGTTACTGACTCAGTGGTTAAACTCACAAGCCATACTCCTGTGATACCCAGTAATGCCGGTAATATAAATATAGCAATCATCAGTACAACTAATCCTCTAGATGCAGAAATAACAGCTGACTCTTTTGCCCTTCCCACTGCTGTGAAATAAAAAGAGGCAATAGTATTAATCCCTGCAAATACAAAGGAGCTCATTTGCAGTTTAAGTCCTGGTGTTACCAGATTCGCCACCTGAACACTATCTGAAAAAAGACTGCTATACCATCCGGCTAGCAGAGACATAATGAAAAAGATACCCACTGCTACACCCACCACCATTTTGAGGGTAGTATTTCGTACTTGTCTTGCTATAAGTGACTTCTTGGCACCATATGCAAAACTAATAATAGGTACAATACCTTGACCAAATCCTACTATAATCATACTAAATATGTAGGATACATAACCAATAATCGTAAAAGCTGCAACTCCATCTACCCCTGCCTGCTCTAAGACTACCTTATTATAGGCTGCCATAGATAAGCACATAGCAAACTCTCCAATGAATTCCGAACTTCCATTAAACAGCATTTCTTTTAATACTTCCTTATCAAAGGTAAACTTACCAAATCGAAATACCTTTGCATACTTCATTAGATAGACCACACTTATCCCTAACACGATTGCAGCAGATAAAAGGGATGCCCAAGCAATGCCTTCTATTCCTAGACCTAGTGGTCCTACAAATATATAATTAAAAATCACATTTAATACAACCGCCACAACATTGGTTACCATCACAAAGACAGGGTTACCTTCTCCACGAATAAACATCCCTAGTGATGAGGTAATCACCATGAGCGGTAATTCAAAAATCAATATACCGTAATACGCATTAAAATATTGCCTTGTGACTGCATCAGCTTGAAAAAGCTTGGAAATAGGTTCAAGTACAAAGTACATCCCCAAAGTTAATGCAACAGACACAATTATACATAACATGACTGTCTGACGAAAAACTTGGTTACAAGCGTCTATTTTATCTGCCCCTAATAATCTTCCTGCAATAGCAATGCCGCCAACTGAAATCATTAACCCAATAGCTAGATAAAGATAAACGATCGGTAGCCCCAAGTTCACAGCCGCCAAACCTTCCGTTCCAACATAGTTTCCAATAAAGAAACCATCTACAATATTAATAAGCGATGTCAAAACCATGGCAATAATAGAGGGAATAGCGAACTGAAGAATCACCTTTCCTCTGTGCTGCTCTATTTTCTCCAAATCCATAATAAAACCTCCTTATAATCGTTTTCTCTGAGGATTATAACAAGGCATTTATATTAATACTTCTGAATTCTTACTGTCTTAATATAGATGTATCTTCTCCTACTTAATAGGTATACAAATATCAAATTCCATATAATCATTTGCTTCCACCTTATAGTACTGGTCGTAAGCATATCGCTCATCTAATTCATAGGGTTTGGCGGGAAACCAAATGCCAACTAGTTTCTGATGCAAACTATAAATCTCGCTTAAATACCCTTTAAATGGATAAACAACGAATTTGCCACCTTTTAGAACACAAGTATTTTTATACTTATCAGTGTTCTTCACAGTCATGCAAATATCATAGATACAGTTATCCACTTTTGCAATGGTAGGGTCATCAAAGGTTCGCTCAAAAAATATTGTACTTTCATCTATGTCCTGCTGATATTTTTCTATAAAGCGACACCACGCTGTCTTCATATCCTGATAATTTCCAATGGTTCGTTCATACATCACTACATAATCGGGCTTCATTTCAATACGTATCTTAGCATCTATAGCTGCAATAACTTCCTTTACTTCTTCAGGATCTCTTACAACCTCATTTCGAAATACTGATGGCGACTTCTTATGATACTGACTAAAAGCTGAGCTATAGTTAGATGCACTATAGCCATAATCCCCAGCAATTTCCGTAATACTTCTACTTGGCTCCATTTTTAGCTTCATCGCACTTTGCTCCATTTTAATACGCTTAATAAAAGCATACACACTCTGTCCTGTCTGCTTTTTAAAAATTTCACTAAATCGTGACACAGACATATGTAAATGTGCCGCTACCTCTTCAAGTGTTACACCATCCCACACACTCAATAAAATATATTCAATTGCTTGTGTTACGATTTCATTATCTATCATTGATATCACTCCTGTCTGATATAATATCACTCAAAATAATTAATTACTGCAACTTCTTATCCTATCTATTATAGTAGGCTATTCAGCTAAATAAATACAATCTTCTATCTTACAAGAAATTTAGATGAATAAAAGAGCACTAAAACTAATGATTTGATTAGTTTTAGTGCTCTTTCTTCATTTTTGAACAGCTTTTTTCTGTTTTCTATAACTTATAAATTATTTTGCGAAACTAATTGGGACAACATAAGTGTATTTTTCATTCTCAACATGAATTGATTCTATAGCTACCCTTACATCGAATGCTTTTTGCATATTTGCTTCATTAATGACTTCTTTACTTTCGCCCCAGAACCATTCTTTATTCTTAGATAAAATTAAAGATTTATGTGCCACACCTAAAGCATGCGCTGGATAGTGTGTATTAATAATACATGAAATCTGATGGTCCGCAGCCAACTTTTCAATTGTATCTAAGATAATTAATTGATTTTTAAAATCAAGGTTAGATTCTGGTTCATCCATGATGAGCATTTTAGGGTTAGATGCTAATGACCTTGCAATCAGAACCATTTGAAGTTGTCCACCACTCATTTGGTGACAATTTTTATTGGCCAAATGTGTAATACCTACCATTTCCATAGCACGTTCTGCAATCTCAATATCTTCTTTCTTCGGTTGAGCAAAAACACCAAGGTGTGCAGAACGACCTAGTAAAACCATTTCTTTAGCTGTGTACGTAAAATTAACATTTTTGGCTTGTGCAACATATCCAATATTGGTCCAAATCTCTTTTTGAGAAAGTTTTTGTAGAGGCGTTCCATCAATTCTACTTTCACCATGAATCCATGGTTTAAGACCCATCATACATTTAAGTAAAGTTGTTTTACCAATCCCGTTAGGTCCTAAAATAGCTAATGTTTCACCATTTCCAATTGTGAAATTAAGATTTTCGAAAAAGATTTCGTTTCCGTATCCATATGCGCCATCTTTTACTTCAAAAATCATGCCCAGCCACCTCCTGTTTTTCTAAGTAAGTAAGCAAAGAAAGGTGCACCAATTAGTGCTGTTAAGATAGAAAGTGGAATTTCTGCCGAAGTTGCACTTCTTGCTAGTGTATCAATAATCACCATATAACAAGCCCCTAAGCTAATACTTACAGGAATCACCTTTTGATTATTTGTACCTACTAGCATTCTTGTAATATGCGGAATAAGTAGTCCAACCCAACCAATTTGTCCACACATAGACACAGCTGATGCTGTTACTGCTGTCGATGCTAAAATAACAAGCCATCTTAAATGCTGTAAATTGTAACCCATTGTGCGTGCCTCGTCTTCACTAAGCGCAAGGATATTAAGTCTCCAACGTAATAAGTAAAGTACGATTGTTCCAATAATAATTAATGGTGCACCATAGAATAATGTAGTATAAGAAATACTTGCCATACTTCCCATGAGCCAATAAGTGATTGCTGGTAACTTAGTTTCTGGGTCAGCTACATATTTAATAAGTGATATTAAAGCTTGGAAAAAGGCTGATGTTACCATTCCTCCAAGTACTACCATTAAAATCGTTGACTTGCCTTTAATCTTACTAATTGAATAGGTAAGTGCTACAGCTGCAACTCCAAATACCACCGAAAAAATTTGTATCGTAAAAATGCTATCAGACATTAAAATACCTAATGCTGCTCCAAAAGAAGCTCCAGCAGCTACACCTAATGTATCAGGTGTAGCTAGTGGGTTGCTAAATAAACCTTGGAAAGCAGCACCTGCTGTAGATAAACCTGCTCCTACTAAAAGAGCAAGTAAAATTCTAGGTAGACGTACATTCCAAACAACTGATAAATGCATATCTGGGACTTCTTTAGCCATACCAAAAACTTTTTGTAATAATACGTCCATTACTTCTTTTGGACCAATCATATATCGTCCTAGACATAAAGCTAAAAATCCAATTAAGATAGGTAAAAGTATTAGTAATACAATCTTAAACTTAGAATGCAATTTTAGTTTTTTTATCATTTTTTATACCCCGTTAGCTGCTTCACGACTTGGGTTGAAGATAGTCGTTACATCCTCATCTGTTAACTCAATACCATAGAATTCTTTGTAGTATTCTTTTACTTCTGTATTCATATCTACATCAGCAAATTTCTCTGGATATACTTTTTGTGCCATCCATTTTAACATAAGTGGTGTATCTGATGAAGGTGGATACCATCTGTACATACCTAATGGAATTTTATACACTTCACCATCTTGTACTGCTTTTACACTTGACCAATCATCACCATCAACTGTGTTGTTAATTAAATCTTCTGGCATAGCGCTTGAGAAGTTTGTGATGAAGATTTTATCTGGGTTCCATGTATAGATTTGTTCCATATTAACTGCTGGTGAACCTTCAACATCAGCTGCTGCATTAATACCACCTACTGCTTCAATCCAGAAGTTACCAAAGTGACCATCTCCTGAAACTGTCATTTGTTCATCACTATAACGGTAAATAATAAGTACACGTTCTTTTTCTTCTTCTGGAATATCACTTACTGTAGCTTGAATTTCTTCAAGTACATCATATCCCATTTCTTTAATTTCTGCTGCACGGTCTTCTTTTTGGTAAATCGTTCCTAAAAGTTCCATCCAAGAAGAAACTGATTCAATAGTATTCCAATCTCCTGAAGCATTTGCTAAGAATCCAACTGCTGGAATACCAGCTTTCTTTAAGATTTCATATTCCTCTGTATTTGCTCCATTATATAATACTAAGTCTGGATTTAATTTCATTAATTCTTCTGCATTAATTTGCCCATCTTGAATAAAGCCTGTTTCTACAGTAGATAAATCTGCTACTTTACTAAGCATTGACCCCTCTGCCGCTGCTTTAGCTGCTGGGTGCATCCCTACTAATCCTTCAGCTGAACCTTGGAAAAGTGTATAAACTGATGGTAATGGCCATAAAGAAGTAATAACGACTCTTTCAATTTTTTCTGGTAATACAACTTCATTTCCCACTTGATCAACAATTGTTCTAACACCTTCGTTTGTAGCTGTTTCTTCATTTGTAGTTGTTTCTGTTTGTGCTTGTGTTTCTGTTTGTGTTGTAGATGCAGATTCTGCTGAACCACATCCTACTGCACCAAGAATCATTCCTGACATTAACACTGTCGCTGCTAATCTCTTTAATAAATGCATAACTTCTCCTCATTTCTAATATGTAGGGACTGTCACAAAATGTGTTCAGCCCCCATTCTTTATATAACCTATTTTATAACACGCTATTTTTCATTACTTCATCAATGTATTCACCCATTACTCTTGGGCTATTATCCCAGTATAATCTACTTGATACTGCCACATGAGGTAATTCAACGAATTCTGCTTTACTATAGCTTGGTAATAATTGTTTAAATAATGGGTCACCGATAACGATATCATAACGGTCTTCTTTTAAGACTTTAATTAAGTGTAATTCACTTTCAATATCTATATCTTCTTTGCGTGCAAGCTTTTTATCTAATTCAAATAATGTTGCAACATCTACTTGACTCATTTGGTATTCATCTTTTAAATACGCTCTAAGGCTGTTTGATAAGATTTGCTCACCAATGATTAATACACGTTTTTGTGTCTCAGTAGTAGCTTCTGTTACCTCATCTACTTGTTCTTGTCCAGCTTTTAATGCTTCCACTAATCTTGTTTCACCAGATTTACCTACTGGTACAGCTGCAATATATGGCATTTGATAGTGTTTTTCTAAATATCTAGCAAGCTCAAGTCCTGAAACAGAAATAACGATGTTCATTTCTGCTTTAGTTGTTTCTTTGATTGCTTCTAGTGTTGAATGCATACTCCAGCACGCATTAACTTTATAGCCATTTCTTTCTAATAAAGCCATTAAATCTGTGATATTTTCATTGATAGAATAATCTAATGGTGTTGCACCTAAGATATTTACTGTTTTTTCTTCTTTAGTATCACATGGTTTTACAAAACGTTTTGCAAGCTGTAAGTACGCTTTAGAAACACCTATATCATAATAGTTTAATCCTGTTGTATCAAACCCTAAACTTGGGATGTTTGTCATGTTTTCAATTTCTGTTGCAATCCCTGTGAAGTCTGAACCGATAATCATTGGTACAGGACTTCCTAATACTGTAATAAATTCTGGTTTTAAATCTTCAGCTGCCATAATGACTTTATTAATTAACTTTTGGTCATCCCCTAAAACAGCATCTAATTCTCTAAGCCCTGAACAAAATACTAATTTTTGATTATCATACCATCTTGGTTCATCAAACCCTGTATAGTTTCCTGTACAACCAGATGCATCATGGATAACACTCATTCCACCTAATTCATAAAGTGCTGAGCAAACGCCTGAATAGTCAGGTGCCATAGGAGGTAATTTAATACATAATTTTCTCATACTTACACCACCAGTCCATATTTCTCAATGATTTCTTTAAGTGCTATTGGCTCAAGATAACATTTTGTCATCATGTCCATAAGTTTTACAATCCCTTTGTATCCGAACATATGCTCATCTTGAATTAAGTCTACTACATGTTTTGACTTCTCAATATAAGCTGCATTGTAACCAATTGCAATACAGTCTTGTTCTTCTTCAACTCTATTGATACGGTTGTGGTTAAGTGCTGAAATAATTTCTACTTGTGGTGCATTTTCTTGAAGCCATTCAAATGACGCTTTTTCGAAACTAGCTACATCGTCAGCATATACTTTTTGTACGTTGAAACCATAGCTAATTAACGCTTTCGCTAAGTTAAATGGTCTACAAACAGCTGAGTTTCCAATAACGATTGGGAAATCGCCAATCACTTCTTTAGCTTTTTCAATACATGCTTTTGCTTCCTCTTGCACTCGTGTGAAATCTATAGTCATATCTTGATTAATCATCTCAATGATTTCTTTGTATTGCTCCTCAATAACTTCCATATCGTAACTTACTGGTAAGAAACGATAATTGATTGTGTTGTGGCGTTTCATATCTTCTGCTGCAACTTTTGCTTCTGGACGTAATACTAAGCTGTATTTACTTTCACCCATTTCTTCAAAAGCTTTAAATGTTTTTTGCTCTGAGATATGTTTAGTTTCTTTAATCCCTAATTGACTAAGTACATCAAATAACTCATTATTTTCTTCTAATGGCACAAAGTTTCCTAAAAGGTTAAGTGTCTCTGCTTTTTCCCCATTTCCTTCAACAAGCTCATACATTTTACGTTGAAGTGTTACTGGTGGTGGTGTTTTAGAACCATTTGTAATTGGGTTCATGTGTCCCACTTGGAATTTAATAGGGTATTTTTTATTTAAAACATCTAAAATCGCTACGTGGTCTGTTCCTAATAAGTCATCTAAACAACTTACAAAGATAAACATCGCTTTTGGCATCTCTTCTAATGCTTCTAATAAAGCATCTACCCCTTCAAGAATAAGGTCTTCGTAGCTTCCTGAAACGATATCTGCTTCATCTATATATAAATAAGATAAACGCTCTTTATTTCCGTGTTCAATTGCACCTAATGCCCCGTGTCGTCCACATGCAGATGGACATACAAAAAGCTGATAGCTTTCTGGTACTAACATCGCAACTCTTACAACTCCCCATCCACCATGTGCTGGTGAACAGTAGTGTACTGTATCATTAAATAATTTATTCTTCTTCATCGTGTGTAGCCTCCAGTATAATTTCCGCTAATTCTAAGTAGTGTTTTGCCATTTCTGATTCTGGGAAAGCATCTACTACTGTTTTGCCTTGTGACTCTGCTAATTGTACATGTCCATCTCTAGGTAATTTCTTAACAACTTTTGTTCCGATTTCTTCAGCTGCTTTATTTACAATTTCTTCTTCGTTTTCTACGTTTCTTGAGTTAAGGATGATACCACCTAATTTTGCATAACCTCTTGAACCGAAGTTTTTGATTGCACTAGAAATGTTTGACGCTGCATAAAGTGCCATCATTTCTCCTGATGAAACAATAAATACATCATGCGCATATCCACCACGAATTGGCATTGCAAACCCACCACATACTACGTCTCCAAGAACGTCGTAAATGATAATGTCTGGTTTGTAAATTTCATACGCATCTAATTCTTCTAATTTCTCAAATGCTGTGATAATCCCACGTCCAGCACATCCGATTCCTGGAGTTGGACCACCTGCTTCTACACAGAGTGCACCGTTATATCCTACTTTAACGATATCTTCTAATTCAACATCATTTCCTTTTTCCTTAATAGCATCTAATACTGTTACAAGCTCTTCGCCACCAAGTAAGTTCTTTGTAGAATCCGCTTTTGGATCACATCCAATTTGCATAACCTTATAACCTTTTGCTACAAGTGCTGCTGTTAGGTTTGAAGTTGTTGTTGATTTACCAATACCGCCTTTTCCATAAATAGCTATTTTTCTCATTTGTTTTGTCCCTTCTTTAATAAATCATTTCTATGATTTTTAATTTTTCTCTATATATGACTACTTACTGTATGATTGATTTCTTTACCTAGTTATAATATATTATTTATAAATAAAAATATGTCTCATTTGAGACATATTATCGTTTTATTTGAGAAATATTATCATTTTAGGAGATATATATATGAACAATTTTGGAAAACTATTTAATACCTTGCCCGAAGCAACTGTTCAATCCTTGCTTGAACAAGTACCACATACCTTTAAGTCTTATCTTCCTCAAGAAGTTATTTTTACAGAAGTAGACTTTAATAGGCAGCTTGGCGTTCTTCTAAAAGGTGAGGTGCAAATATATAAGACATTATCAACAGGTAATGAACTGTTGCTTCAGCATCTAAGTGATGACGCACTGCTTGGTGTTGGTTATGTATGGGGAAATGCCGAATATTTTCCTGCTACTATAAAAGCCGTTAAACCCTGTACTATCTTATTTATTCCTAAAGATTCCTTAAGAAAATTATTTTTACTTGAACCTACAATCCTAGACAACTTTTTATCCACCATTAATCGTAGTTTTTTATATCTTAATAATAAAATAGAAATGTTAGCTCTTCCTACTGTCAAAGAGCGCTTATTATTTATGATTACTCAATCTTGCCAATCTAATAAATGCATTACTATTAACAAATCCAAGCTTTGTCAGGAACTTTCTATTAGTCGCGCCTCTTTATATCGTTGTCTCGAACAACTTGAAGCTGAAAAATATATTCAGATATATCCTAATAAAAAAATTGCACTATACTCCTCTTAAGTCCATTCTTATCCATACACATTCTTCACCAACTATTGTATATTTAGAAAATCTCTTGACATTTTTTAAATAATAATTACTATTAATCTTAGATTAATTGATAGTAATTATTATTTAAAACTAAAAATCACTTTAGATTGTTATTAATTAATCACTTTATAAATTAAATATACAAAATTAATATAGATATAAAAATCTAGCTGGAAATACAGGCTATTATAATAACTATCTATGACTAAGAAAGGATATAGTTACTAAAAAATATTCTCAAAACTTTAGTAACGGATTAACAATGGAATTAAAAATTTTAGAACTTAGTGCATCTCATGCATTTGGCGAAAGAACAATTAATCCTATGGATTCTTACATATCAGTAATTGATGAATATGACTTTGATTCAACTGATTTATCTAATTATAATGTGTTACTTATAACTTACTTTGCTGACCAAGAGTATTTATATAAGCATAAACATCTTATCGAAAACTTCTTAAATGACGGTAAAGTAGTTATTTTCTGCGGTCATTTATTCCGTAAATGGCTACCTGGCTGTTCTTTATTTATGCCTAAAAAACTTAATAGCTACCAAGACTACTTTGTAAAAACAATTCCTGGTGCTCCTTTATTTGATGGTGTTGAAATAGAAGATATGATTTGTAATAAAGGTGTAGCAGGATTCTTTGCACGTGGTTATTATCATGCACCAGAAAATGCTGAAGTATGCTTAACCTTTACAGATGGAAAAGTTATTTCTTATATCGATCGTCATACAACAAACGGTACAATCATCGTTCATGGTGGTCAAAATCTCTTTAGTTATGCAAATGCAACAAATACTAAAAAGAAAATCGCTGAACAAGCACTTGATTTAGTAAAACAAGAAGTATCTGGAGGAAATAAATAATGAGAAAAATAGCAGTAATTTATGGTGGTCATGCACCTCATTATCGTACTTTCCATGAGCCAAAATTCGCTCATTATATTGATAAGCTCATCTATCTTCCAGAGTTTGAAGAAACAGACCTCACACCATTTGATGTACTGATTGTACCATCTCAGCTTAACTCAAAATTATTGTTAAAGGCTGCACCAAAAATTCACGAGTTTGCTAATAGTGGTAAAGTTGTTCTCGTATTGGGTCCACAACCATGGGATTGGCTTCCTAATCAAAATTGGGAACACCGTCCAACAAACTTCTGGTGGTGGCTTGAAGAGAATGCAGATAGTGGATTACGTGTAAAAAATGAAGATCATCCATTCCATCAGCATTTCACACTCGAAAGTTGTACATGGCACCAACATGGTGTATTCTGGCCTCCAGCTCATGCAACAACATTAATTGCTACAGCTGATAATGGTTCTGTATTATACATTGATGAAGAATCGTCAAAAGGTACATGGATTATTACTACATTAGATCCTGACTACCACTTCGGTTCTTACTTCATGCCAGCAACAGAGTACTTCCTCGAATCATTATTCCCATGGTTAAGTACTGGGAAAATTACAAAATAAGCTATACAATATGATTCACTGTTTTATTCGCGAAGAATAATCCTATCATTCGATATCCAAATAAAAAAAGTATTGTCGCATAACTGTTAAAAACAGTACGACAATACTTTTTTTATTTGGACTAATAAGCCAATTCTTTTTTAAATCAAGCTCATATCTCTTTAAAATAATATCTTATCTTTAGATTTTACTTTTAAAAACTTACTTCCATCTTCTATAGGAAGTTCTTTACTACAGTGTGTAAGAATTACTTTTTGCCATTGATTCTTTTCACATAAGATTAAGGCTTCTTCTAGGTTCTGATGAACACTATAAATCAGTAATTCTGCTTGCCCGCTCTTTACTAGCTTTGACGCATAAGAATTTAAATCTGTATGTCCTGTAAACAGAATTTTGCCTTCTTGTTTTATAATCTCTTGTGCAAACATTTGATTTTGCTTAGATTTCATTTGTGCATCTGCCATAATAATCACTGTAGGATCATCAAAAGAATTCTCACTCATCTCTTGTATATCTTGGAAAATACTATTCTCTTTAAGCCACTCTTTCCACAATGGTGAAGCATCTATACGTTCTTTTAATACCGAGTCTACTACAATGTTCTTTCCATAACCTGAGGAAGATACCATTTTTAACATATCGAAGCCTCGACCATTTGGTGGAACAGGAAGTAATAAATGTTGTCCATTATTAAAATACTCATTGATTTTCTCGTTTAGTTTTTCTTTACTTTGTAATGCCATACCTATTTTATTGCCATAAGCACAATCCACAAATGCCATATCTACATTAGTGTCTCGTAAAACATCACAAATATAAGCTTCACTATCTTCGCAGTAATCACCCGTAAATAAGATTTCCTTTTTATCAAAAGACATCTTAAACCACAAGCTACCTACACAATGACCACTTCTTCCATAGCTAACTTCTAAATCATTCTCAATTCTAACTGTATTTAGCTTAGAAATATCTAGTAACACATACTCTCTAGGTTTTACTGGCATCTGCTCATAAGTTTCTTTTGCTAAATAGACTTTCCCACAGAAGCCTTGTTGATATAGCCACTCTAAACTTCCCACATGATCTTTATGTGAATGTGTTAAAAAGACATAACGAATCTTTGAAATTTGCTCTTTGCTTAAATACGGATTAGGCGTGTCGCTGCCTTGCATCGTTCCACAATCTACTAATAAGGAATACTCACTTCCCTCTAATAGAAAACTGTTTCTGCCATGTTCATAGCATCCACCTGCTATATATGCTTTCATCTTATGATGCCTTCTTTCTGCTTGTTGCATAGTTTAGGATAATCAGTAAAGTAGTTGATACTAATACACAAACTACCGCCATAGCCATACCAACTGATGCACTTCCTTGTTCAAATTCTTTTACGATAAAAGTAGATACCATTTGAACATTTGGTGGAGATATTAAACTCGCCGCAACTAATTCACGGAATACAATGATAAAAATCATCATCCAACCATATAATACCCCTTGCATAATTAATGGTAAGGTAATCTTACGGAAGATATATCCTTTACTTGCTCCACTTACGCGCCCTGCTTCAACAAGTGAATCACCCATTTGCATTAAAGCGGAAGAAACATATTGAATTGTGTATGGTAAGAACATAACTACATAAACTAAAATTACAAATCCAATTGTGTTATAAAGTGGTATAAATTTATAAATTTTATTCCAAAATAACATAAGACCAATAACTAATACGATATTTGGAATCATCTCTGGTAATAATGCTTCCATCTCAATTACTTTTTTCCATGTTTTTGCTTTCTTAATCATTACTACGATTAATGTACCAATCACACTTGCAATTGTAGCTACTAAAACACCTAACATTGTACTAGTAAGTAACGCTTGGATTCCTTTACCATTTGCAGTAAATAAATCAATGTAATGTTGGAATGTAAAGTTACCTGCTGCAAGTCCGTAACCTCTTACTTTAATTAAAGAAGTTGCAATAACTGAGAAGTATGGCACACCAATTGCAATGATAATAATAAGTGCAATGTAAATGCCACCTAATGCTTTAGTTAATTTACTTACTTCATATAACTTACGTTTTTGTCCTTTTCCACTTACAAGGTTATATGTGTTTTTTGCCGTAATATAGTTTTGAACATACCACATAATTAAACAAATACTTACTAACATTGCAGATAAACTTGCTGCTTTACCAAAATCAATTGGTGCTGTTGCCGCATATCTATGAATATCTGTTGTAAATACATAAAATCCTATTCTTTTTCCTAAAGTAGCTGGTGTACCGTATTCTGAAAGGATTTTAACAAATACTAATAACATACCAATAGCGTAGTTACCAGTTAAAAGTGGCATAACAATTTTTCTCATTCTGTAACCAAAGCTTGCTCCACTTACAGCACCACTTTCTTCTAAGTTCATACCAATATTTAAAATCGCATTTTTTAAGATAGTTGTAATGAATGGGAAAACGTGCATACTCATTACAAATACAAGTCCTGCAAGAGAGAAGAATGACTCTGATAATTCTCCTGTCCATGGGAAGATTTGTTGGAATAACCCTCTTTTTTGCATAAATAACATCCAACCCATAGATGAAATATATGGTGGTGTCATAAATGGAATCATTAAAACGATATCAAGCCATTTTTTATTACCATATTCTGTTCTTGCTAATAAAAATGCTAATGGTGTTGCAATAATTGTAGAAACAATTACTACAAGTACACCTAGAACTAAAGAGTTCGTTATTGTTTCTATATTTTTATCATTTCCAATTATCTGTATTGCATTTGAAAAGTCAAGGCGGCCATCTACCATTACCGCCTCGGCAAATACAGTTAGAATTGGAACAATAATGAAGCAAAACAATGCAAATGCTATTACCGCATATGCTATCGTTTTATTCCTCTTATTATTTTCCATATTCTATGTCCCTCACTATTTTGTAGAAATCTCGTTGAATTTTGCTGCTATCTCTGAAGATGTACTTACCATGTTGTTCCAATCAAAACCTTCAAGCACTGGAATATCACTTACATTGACTCTCTTATCTGTAGTAATGTCAGCACGTCCTGGTAATAAATACGCATCTGCAACCATTTGTTGTGCTTCATCTGATAATAAGTAGTCCATAAATGCTTTTGCATTATCTACATTTTGACTTGTTTTTAAAATCATAGCTGGACGTGGATTAATAACTGTTCCTGATTCTGGATAGTAGATATCAAGTGGCTCACCTTTTTCCATGTTTACGTAAGCATTATAGTCTACTCCACCTACAAGGATTTCTCTTTCACCTGTAATAACAGACTCAAGGGCAGCTTTATTTGTTCCCGCTACAAGTAATCCGTTTGCATTCATTTGTTCCCAAGTACTCCAGTCGTTACCTGTAGATTCCATATATCCAGCAAGGAAATCTTTAAATGAACCTGATTTTTCTGGGTCTGGAACTGTTAATTTATCTGCATACTCACTACCTGCAAGTTCAGACCAGTCTGCATCTAAATTCTCAATTAATGTTGTATTATAAAGTACACCTACTGCTGATGCACTTGTTCCAAATAACATACCCTCTGCATCTTGCCAACCTTCATATAATTTATCTGCATTTTGTGGTACATAGCTAAGAAGCATATCATTCTCTTTCATAGCAAGTCCATCAGCCCAAGATGCAAGAACTACTACGTCAGCTACAGGATTATCTTTTTCAGCTTCAAGTCTAGCTTGAATTTCACCTGTTGTTCCTTCGAATAACTCTACATCAATTCCAGTTTTTGCTTCAAAACCTTGTATATACTGTTCATTTAATCCTGTTGGACTTGGCATATAAACAACCACTTTACCATTAGAAGCTGTTTGCTCTGAGCCTCCACAACCTGTAAGTAATACACATCCCATTGTCATAGCTAACATCGTTGCAACAATTTTCTTTTTCATCTTTTATCCTCTTTCTTAAACTGTAACAATATCTTTTTCGTTAATATAAATAAAGAATTCTTGACCTACACTATATTTATTACGTGTTTCAAGTGTCCATTTTCTTCCTTCAAAAATAACTTCTAACATATAGCCGTTTCCTAAGAACTGAACACTATCAACTTTTACTTTAAATTCTAATCCATCTACAAGTTTATCTAAGCTCACTACTTCTGGTCTAAACATTTGATTTTCAGAAATCCAGTTAGATTTACCAACAAATTTAGCAACTGTTAATGTTTTAGGATTATTGTAAATTTCTTCTGGAGTACCTTGTTGTTCAATAGATCCTCTTTTAAATACGATAATATCATCACTCATACTCATTGCTTCCATTTGATCATGAGTAACAAATACACCTGTTACACCAAGCTTATCTGTAAGACGTTTAATCTCAACTCTCATATCATCACGTAAAATAGCATCTAGCGCTGATAAAGGTTCATCAAAAAGAATACAAGCTGGTCTTGTTACGATTGCTCTTGCAAATCCAACCCTTTGTTGTTGTCCACCTGAAAGTTGACTTGGGTATCTATCTTTAAAATCACCAAGCTGTACAGCATCTAATGCCTCTTGTACTCTTTTTTCAAGGTCTTGTGTTTCTTTTCTTACTCTTAAACCAAATGCTACATTTTCAAAAACAGTCATATGTGGCCAAAGTGCAAAATCTTGGAATACAAATCCTAAGTTTCTTTTTTCAGTTGGAACTTCAATTTTTTTCTCACTAGAAAAAATACATGTATCATCAAACCAAATTTCACCTGAATCTGGTTTTTCTAGTCCCGCAATCATTCGAAGTATTGTTGTTTTTCCGCAGCCAGATGGCCCAAGAAGTGTCGTAAAACTTTTATCTTCAATTTGAAAGTTCATATTTGATATTGCAAAAGCATCACCAAATTTCTTACAAACATCTTTAAATCTAATTATCATTATATTTCCCTTTCATTACCTTACGTTCCATATCCTTCTAAATCAAGTCACTAGTATACTTTAACATACCTATGTAAAATTTATGTAAAATACATATAAACTCTATGTGTAATTTTAACTTTAATCCGATTAATTTGTAGAAAACTGTCTTTTCATGCCTAAAACGTATATCATCTGTATCAAATCATTCTTCGATTGGCATTTTGCATATGGTCATCTTTCATATTAGTATAACAATATAGGCAGTGGGAATGCTCCCCTGTCTTCAATTTTGCACAAAAGTAGGGCTATCACCTAATTAATCTAAAAGATTAATTAGGTGATAGCCCCTTTTTGATTTATAGTACTTTTTTAATTTTCATCCTGTAAAAAGTTCATATAATTTAACCTAATTAGCTTGATATTTCATAAGGGAAAATTGTTTGATATTGTGTATTTCCAATATCTAACGCAACTACTTTTGAACATACTCCAAAATACTCTCTAATTGATTCTTCAGTTACAATATCCTGTGTCTTCCCTTGAATATGTTTATCGCCATATCCCATCATTAATGTTTGGTCTGATATTTTTAAAGCATGGTTAGGAAAATGTGTGTTGATGAGGCAACTTGTTTTAAACTCATTAGCTACCTTTTCAATTGTATTGACAATACGAAGCTGATTTTTCATATCAAGGTTTGATTCTGGCTCATCTAAAATGATAAGCTCTGGATCTGAAATAAGAGCTCTAGCCATCATAACCATTTGTAATTCCCCACCACTTAATTCATTACAATATTTCTCTGTTAATTTGCTAACCCCTAACATATCTAGCATATGTACAGCTTTATCATAATCCTCAGCAGATGGTACTGCAAAGAAATTTTGTTTGGAGTTTAGTCCCATAATAACGGCATCTACCACACGGTAAGAAAATGCACTTTGTTTGGCTTGTGGTACATAGCTTGTTTTCTTCCAAAACATATCATCGGAGTAATTCGCTATAAGCTTATCATCCATATAAGCGCCACCATTTTTCCATTTTAAAAACCCCATAATACATTTTAATAATGTTGTCTTACCTGTACCATTAGGCCCTAAAATCGTTAAGATAGATTGGTCACCTACTTCAATATTAATATCACTAAAGAGAAGTTTTTGACCGTAACCAAAGCCACCATTTCTTACTTCTAATTTCATCTCTTCTTCCCTCCTAATGTTTTTCTTAACATAATCGCAAAGAATGGAGCACCAATAATAGAGGTTAAAATAGAAATTGGTAATTCTGCTGCTGCCATGGTTCTTGCAATCCCATCAATCAGTAATA
Organism: Cellulosilyticum sp.; assembly: GCA_017941635.1. GTDB lineage: Bacteria > Bacillota > Clostridia > Lachnospirales > Cellulosilyticaceae > Cellulosilyticum. The sequence goes on along the minus strand of JAGAVZ010000098.1, from coordinate 4,459 downwards.
GATAGGTCGAACCTAATATCATACTTGCTGGTATTAAACCACGATGGTCGTTTCCAACAAAGAATCTTCCTATATGTGGTATGATAATCCCAATCCAACCAATAATCCCACAAAGTGATACAGAAACTGCGGTCATTAAAGTGGATGTCACAATAATAATCAATCTTAGTCTCCCCACTTTGATGCCTAGCGAACGTGCTTCTTCTTCATTTAAAGATAGTATATTCATTTTCCATCTCAGTATAAACATGATGAGTATACATGGTACAATGATACACCCTGCAATGATTACTTTTTTATAGGATGCAGATGCTAAACTTCCCATTAACCATACTGTAATAGCTGGTAACTTATCTTGTGGGTCTGCAACGTACTTGATAAGTGAAATAAATGCTTCAAATAATGCACTAACAATGACACCAGATAAAACGAGCATATAAAGTTCTGTTTTCTTTTGCATTCTTGAAACAGCAAGCACAATACCAACTGCTGCTAACCCCCATATCAAAGCTTGTACCTGAACAGCAACAGCGCCAGCTGAAAGCAGGATAGCTAATGCTGCTCCAAATCCTGCTCCTGCTGATACCCCTAAAATATCTGGACTTACTAGTGGATTCCCAAAAAGACATTGGTAAGCTGCTCCAGAACAAGCGAGTCCAGCACCTATAATGATACTTAATAAAATCCTAGGGAGACGCACTTGCATTACCACGTTAACAAGTATAGGGTCCATTTCATCTAAGCTTCCTGTGAAATACCCTACTATAACTTTTATAACCTCACCTGGCGTGATGGAATATCTACCTATACACATAGAGAAAAAGAATGCACCTATTAGTACTAAACTCATTACTAATACTGTTAAATGTATTTTTCTCATTAATATTTTTTTAGTATTCAATGTTCTCTCCTTTTGAATTTTATCTTATTATTTTAGAAATCTTGAACATCCTCTAAGATTTCATCAAGAATTTCTTCTGTCACATCAAAGTTATAAACATCATTGTAGAATTCTTTTACTTCCTCACGCATATCCATATCTTCAAAGAGTTCTGGATGTTGAATTTTAGCTAACCATTTAATCATTAATGGTGTTTCTACCCCTGGTGGATCCCAACGATATCCTCCAATTGGAATTTTATAAACTTGCCCATTTTGTACGGCGTCTACGATTGACCAATCTTGTCCCTCTAATTTGTTTTCCATTAAGTCAGAAGGTTGTAAATCTGTGAAGTTTCCAATGTAAATAATTTCTGGATTCCATTCATAGATTTGTTCCATATTAACATTAAGGGCATCTCCAGATAAATCGCCTGCTGGATTGACAGCACCACTATTATCAAGCCAATATTTTGAGAATCCTGTACCTGTTACCTTAAGGTCATTTGATAAAATCAGAACATCTGATTGTTCTTCTTCAGATAATGTAGCAATTTTTTCAGCTACTTCATTGATATTTTCATGGAAGTATGAAATGAGCCATTCTGCTCTTTCTTCATTTCCTGTCATTTTACCAATAATATTAATCCATGTTTCTAAATCTTCAACACTACCATATTGTAATGCGATAACCTTAATCCCAACGGCTTCCATCTTTTCAATTTCTTCTTCCATGTAGTTCCATTGGAAGACTACATCTGGTTTAAGTTTTAAGATTTCTTCTACGTTGACAACAAAGCTTGTATCTACAAAGGCTGTGCTTGCATTTGCAAGTTCTGGATACATATATTCTAGTGCACTATCTTCATAAGCTACGATAGAAGATGGGTTACATCCAACAAGTGTATCTGTATTACCTGTTACAGCGTAGTAGATATAAGGGAATGGCATAATAGTTGTTGCCACTCTTTGAGGAATACCATCAAGTTCAATGGTCTTACCTAATTGATCTTCGATAATAATTTTCTCTCCTTGGCTTTCTACTTCTTTATTTTCTGCTGTGTTTTCTGTTTCTGCTTTAACAGTGATATCTTCTTTTGCTGTCTGTTCTGCTGCTGCATTGTTAGCCGCGCCACATCCAGCCATCATCAACACATTACCCATTACCATCATGGCAAGTGTTAGTTTCTTTAATATTTTCATTATGTACTTTACGATGTTCTAGGCATCGTATCTCCTTTCATTGTTCTTATTTATTTCGTTGCTTTTTCTATTAATGCGTTAATTTCATCGCTTAATAAACGTGGCACATTATTCCAAGCTACTTTACTTGACAAAGCCACATGAGGTAATTCTACAAAGTTAATTTCACTATCTTCATTAAGTAAATCCGCCATCAATGTATCACCAATTAATGTCTTATATTGATTTGAGTAAATATAATCTATTAGTGCTTCTTCACTTGTGATATCTAAATCACCTTGTGCAGCTATTTTGGAATTTAAATGAGTCATTGTCCCAACTGTTACTTTGATATCAGGTTTATGTTTCTTTAACATCCTTCTTAAACTATTAGCAAGGACTTGTTCTCCAACAATTAAAATGCCACCTTCTTCTGCCACATCGCAAATTTGACTAGAAGTACCAGTTGCTAGCGTTTCTTCCATTAATATATGTACATCTTCTTCCTTACCTAAAGGCATCCCTACTACATAAGGAATGTTATATTTTCTTTCTAATAATCTTGCTGCTGCTAATCCTGATTCTGTAACAACTAAATTTAACTGGGCAGTTGCAAGGTTTTCTATTTGTTCTATGGTAGCTCCCATCATCATTTGACCGAGAACAGTAAAGTCCCACTCCTCAAGTTTAGCCTTTAAATCCTCTGCATTAGAATTTGCTGATAAATCTAATGGATTTGTTCCTAGAATATTAACGCCTCTAGAAACTTTTTCTTTAGGTTCTGCTGTAAATCTTTTAATGAGTTCACATAAAGCTTCTGATATACCTTTGTTATATAGGTGTAGTCCATTTGTATCAAATCCAAATGCTGGAACACCTGTTTTATTTTCTATTTCACAAGCAATCCCTTTTGTATCTGTCCCAATAATCATTGGAACTGGACTTCCAATTACAGTATATAAAGTTGGATTAACAACTTCTCCGGCCTTTAAAATATTCTCGATTAATTTATCATCTCTTCCCAGTACGGCATCAATCTCTCTTAAACCTGAGCAGAATACTTTAGCAGTACTTCCATACCATCTTGGTTCATCATAACCTGTATAATTTCCCGTACATCCTGACGCATCATGAATCACACTTAATCCGCCAAGATCAAACATTGCTGAGCAAACTCCTGAATAGTCCGGCGCATATGCCGGAAGGGTTATCCATAATCTCTCCATAATTACACCACCAATACTGCCTCTTCAAGCATTTTTTTAAGGTCTGCATCTTTTTGCGAAGCCTCTTTCATCATTTCCATCAAATCAATAATGCCTTGATAACCAAATAAGCCATGTTGTCCTGCAATATCTAGTACATGTTGTGCACCTGAGATATAAGCTGCACTAAATCCAATGGATAAAGCACCTTTTCCATATTTTTCAGCTACAGTTGCTTTTGGATTTTGTGGCTGCATGATTTGAACTTCTGGATGATGTTCTTGAAGCCACTCGAAGTTTTCTTTATCCGATGGTAGTAATTTTTGTTCATAAATATATTTCACGTTCATTCCTGCTTCTAACAAGGCTCTTGCTAAATCAAACGGACGTACAATAGCTTCACCATCAATAATAATTGGCATGTCCTTTAAGCAAGCTCTCGTTTCTTCTAACTCAGCCTTACAACGTGCTTCATATGCCTCAAGTTCTGGGCATTGCTCTCCAAGAGCTTCTGCTAGATTGTGATACATTTCTGTAACCTTTTCTACACGAAAACTTGTAAGTGCCATTAAATATGGTATCTTGTGTTTTCTTTTCATATTTTCTGAAGAATATTTTCCAGAAGGCGTTACAACTATATTCAGTTTACTTTTAGCCATGTCTTGATACGCATCAAAACTTGAATAATCTGATATGTGTCTTACTGCTTCTACATTCATTTGATGTAATAACGCTTTTAATTCCCCATTTGCACGAAGTGGTGCAAGATTCCCAATGATATTCACGCCATTGTCGTGTATACTACTTACATCTAAAAGGGTATAATTTTTATTTTGAATGTTTACAGCTGGTGGTACAGATGAATCTGTTGATGTAGGATTCATATGACAGAAAATAAATTTCACACCTGTATGTATTTGATATAATTCCTCTAGAATAGCTTCATGATCTGTACCAAGTAAATCATCAATACAACTTACAAAAATCATTAAAGCTCTAGGTTTTCTCTTTAACTTTTCTAAGTGCTTTAATAAGTGTGCTACCCCTTCTATGATGGCATCCTCATATCTTCCTGATACCAGTTCTTCTTCACTTAAAAATAAATAAGAAACTCTATTTTTTCTACCTTCTATTCTTGCTGCTAATGCCCCATGTCTACCACATGCAGCTGGACTAACAAATAGTTGATAGCT
>JAGAVZ010000097.1 GCA_017941635.1 Cellulosilyticum sp. | reverse complement strand
CAGCTTTAGCAAAAAATATCATTCTTAATTTCTTTAGAAATACATCAGATGCAGAAGAGAAAGAATCGCCTAAAATCTGTTTAAGTCAAACAATTGGTCAAGTTTTAGCACCAGATTTAGAACTTGTAGTTGCACAAAGCTTACCAGATGGTTCTGGAGATTTTGATGGAAAGATAATGGCTAAGGGGTTAACTGTTTATTCTGAATTACATCCAGTATTAAATAGTAAACATAATAATGCAAATCCTGACCCAGTACCAACAGAACCAGAGCCAGAACCAGAGCCAACGCCAGAACCAGAGCCAGAACCAGAACCAGAGCCAGAGCCAGAACCAACACCAGACCCAGATGATCCAAATGATGAGGATGAATCCGAGAACGATCCAGTTTTAGAAGAAATAGAAGATGAACCAGTGCCAGCAGCCCAAGTAGAATTAGAAGATGAACCAGTGCCAGGAGGCCCAGTAGAATTGGAAGACGAACCAGTGCCAGGAGGCCCAGTAGAATTGGAAGACGAACCAGTGCCAGGAGGTCCAGTAGAATTAGAAGATGAGCCAATTCCAGGAGGTCCAACAGCATTACCTCAAACAGGTGGTATAGCAGGAAATCTTCTTACAGCACTTGGTGTAATCTTCATGGGATTAAGTAAGAAGTTTAAGAAATAAATAACAGATATAATAGAAAGCTATTTAGGAGGATAACTACCTAAATAGCTTTTTATTATATGAATCAATTTGAAAAAGTGTGTAATAAAAGAAGACAAAAAAATAAATCTAGTTTTAGAAAAAATGTAATATAATATATGTATACTATATTTTAAAAATTGTGGAAAATAGGAGCTGGAATAATGATTTATGGGATATTGATTTGTGGTTTTTGTATTATAATAGGTGGATTTTACTTTAGGAAAGAACTTGCAAGGCTAAGACTTAGGCAGCAGAAATTAGTAAATCAGAATCTAGAGTTACATGAGAGAGAGTCAAAATATATAGAAAAATGGAATTGCATATTAAACACCTATGAAAAATTAGCAATACTATTAGTAGACAGTGAATCGAGAGAAATATGGACTAGTTTATTTGATTATATGGAACAGGTTTTGGGAATCAAGCAAGCGCTATTAGTTGAGCATATCGATCAAGAAGTTAACATTTTATATGAAAGAAATATAAATGAACAAGAAAGAGAACATATTTATGAGTTATATCATGTAGACCTAGTATATGAGGACACTAAGCTAGGGAATTCTGAAGTACAAAGTGATTTTAAACCCATTTCTATTGTGCATCAAAATGGATACAGAGCTACTATTTTTATAAAATATCAGACACCAATAGAGGAGCTTGAGTTTGTTAAAAAATTGTGTGCCATTATTCTTGAACAGATAAAGGGGACTCAAATGAGTCAGAATCTACTGATTAATCAGGAACAGAATCGTATTGCTAATGAGATACATGATAGCGTACTGCAACAGTTATTTGGAATCAATTGTCATCTTTATACTTTGTCAAAGAAAGTAGAGCAATTGTCAAAGGAGGAGTTGGTACAGCAGTTAGATGAAGACAGGAAGGTTGTTAAAGATGTAATGACTGAGCTTAGGCAGACGATTTATGGCATGAGTTGGTACAAGCAAGGTAAGGATTACTTCCTGACTAAGTTAGAATCTTATATTCACCACATGGAAACGTTGTACGAGGCACAAGTATATTTTGAGATTGAAGGAGCAGTAGAGTTATTAGGGATAAAAGAGAAAATGGGCATTTATCGCATTATTTGCGAAGGATTAGCTAATAGTTTAAGGCATGGTAAGGCAGAAAGGGTACATATTCGCTTGGAGATTGATTCAAAGAAATTGACATTAGAGATAAAAGATCAAGGGATAGGTTTTGAGTATAAAGAGATAGAGGAGCATCAGTTAGGATTAGGAATCAAAAATATCCAAAAATTAGCATTAGTTATGGGGGGAGACCTTAAGATTCAATCAGCTATTGGAAAGGGAACAGGAATTTTGATAGATATTCCAATTGCAAGCTAAGGGGGGACTGAATATTGAAATTACTGATTGTAGATGATCATGAGATTGTGAGAAAAGGATTGATAGATGTATTAGCTTTAGATGAGGAATTTGACGAGATTTTAGAAGCCAGCAATATAGAAGAAGCACTTAAGATACTGAGACTTTCTAAGCCAGATATTGCAATTGTTGATATTTGTTTAAGAAATAAAGAGAATGGATTTCGTATCATAGAAAAGAGCCTTTTAGAAAACATGGATACGAAGTTTGTTGTTTTTACTTCATCCTCTAGAAAAAATGATTATGACCACGCTAAAGCATTGAATATATGTGGCTATATTCTTAAGGATTCATATATAGAAGATATTAATTATGCGTTAAAAGACATTTTAAAAGGAAAGAGCTTTTTTGATAGAAGTATTCAAGAGAGTACAATGAGAGATGTACATAAAGAGGTAAGAGAAGCATTAACAGATAGAGAATATGAGGTACTTAAGGCATTAGGAAAAGGATTAACCAATCAGCAAATAGCACAGAAATTTTATATTACTGAGAATACAGTTAAGAAACATATTAGTAGTTTGTTATCTAAATTAGAACTGGCACACCGAACAGAAGCAGCATTATATGCAGCTAAAATGTGGAGAAGAGCAGATGACTAATAAGTAATAGTTAATAATATATTAATTATTATAAAGTCTGAAATTTTTGACGATATAAAAGGTAGAGGCAGAATCTATTCTGAGATAGAGAAGCTATATAGTACGGCAGTCAGTTAAGCAGTCTATCTAAACAGTTATAATGAGCAGCATGTGTGAGTAGTAAGAACATATTAAGAGAATAAAGATTGTTTATATGAGAAAAGAGAGGGGGAGTGGAAAGATACGAGATGCTTTCATAATTTAAATTAAAGTACATATATTAGCAAAAGGAAATTAGCTAAGCTTTTTTAAAGATTGGGATAAAAGGTGGGATAACGTGAGAAAAAAACTTTTAATAGGAATATTCTTTTTTATTATACTGTGGAGCAATACTTATGGGGGTTGTAAAATACAGTCTGATACAGCAAATAAAGGGATTATAAAAGTATCTTGCACAAGTTCCAGTGGAAAAAGGCTTAAGGTAGTCATTGAAAAGGGAAGTAGCAAATATACTTATGATTTACCAAGTGGCAAGATGGAAAGTTTTCCCCTTCAATTAGGAAATGGAGAATATAAGGTAACAGTATTAGAAAATACATCAGGTAATTCTTATCAAATTGTAGGTTCTGAAAAAGTAAAAGCACACATGTCGGATGAGAAGAGTGTCTACTTGGCTTCAGTTCAGAATATTAAATGGAGTAATAGTAATGCTTCTGTTCAGTATGCTATCAAACTGACGAGTGGGACAAATGATTTGGAGGAAAAAGCTAAGATTTTATACCAACATATGGCAAACAACTATAAATATGATTATAACAAGTTAGCTACTTTACCGACTACATATTTACCAAATATTGATAGTACATACAATAGCAAGACAGGAATTTGTTATGATTTTTCTTCTCTATATGCAGCAATGCTAAGGAGTCAAGGAATATATGCTAAATTAGTCAAGGGATATACACCTAACGCAACGGGGTATCATGCTTGGAATGAGGTATATGATAGTAAGAACAAGAAATGGATTATCATTGATACGACCTATGATTTACAAGTTATTGCCAAGAATAAAAAAGTATCCATGTCAAAGTCTTCAAGTGATTATTCAAAGGTTTATGAGTACTAAAATATAGGGGATGTGTACTAGAAAGTAGCTTTAAGAAACAGGGCATAAGAAGATTAATAGTTAGATATGTGGAGGGACATTATGAAGGAAAGAGAACGTATTACTTTCTGCAAACAGCTTGCACAAATATCGAGGGCAGGTATCGGGTTTGAAGAAGGTATAGGGCTGGTTGCTGAAGGGAAAAAGGAGAAATATATTAATAGGACTCGAATTGTTGAACAATTAGCACATGGAGAAAATCTAGTAGATGTATTAGAGCAAGAAGGACTTTTTTCGCCAGAAGTGTTAGAGATGATTAGAGTAGGAATGGATACAGGGAATATAGAAGAGGTTTTTAATGAATTAGCAGCATATTATGAGAGAGATTTGAGTATTAAAGATCAAATCAAAACAGCATTTTATTATCCTTTGATTTTAGGAAGTATGCTCTTAGTGGTTATGAGTATTTTAATTATTAAGGTACTGCCTATTTTTAAAGAGGTATTTGAAGGAATGGGCATTGCAGCAACAGGTTTTACTAAGTGGTTATTTGATGCAGGACAGTTTATTGGAATAGGTATTATCGTTATTATGGTGCTCGGATGGTTTTTAGTTTTTGCAGGAAATTTCTGTATACGTTTTAGCAAAACAAAGAAGCTATGGGATAAGCTTACGGAAAGTAATCAGTTAATGGAAATGATTGATTTAATTCGTTTAACAAGTATGATTTCGTTGCTACTAAAAAATGGTCAAGACTTAGAAAGTGCTTTGGCTAGAGGGGAAGATTTTGTTAAGCAAAAACGTGTTAAGGAAAAGGTAAACATATGTAGAACAGAGTTTATAGCATCAGTGGATTTGATGGAATCACTTAATAAAAGTGAGTTGTTTAAGCCGTTTATTCGAAAAAGCCTAGTGCTTTCAATGAAATCCGGTTCTTTGGATGGAAGTTTTAAGGAAGCAGCTGATTATTATGAAGAAACTTTAGAAAAGGTATTGGTAAAAAAACTATTAATTATAGAACCGCTGTCAGTGGGAATGATTTCATTGATTATTGGTAGTGTTTTGCTTGCAGTAATGTTTCCGCTTATGAATCTAATGAACACACTTTCTTAGGGAGGAAAACAGATGAATAGCGCAAATATCAAAGAAATCATGACAGGCATTGGCGTTTTTATAGTAGGTTGTTTAATTGTTATAGGTGGAATGAGAAATACATTATCTAGTACAAGAGCAGAAGAGCAGATTCAACTAGAAGGTGCATTAAAGAGAGCTATTGTTGAATGTTATGCATTAGAGGGGGTATATCCACCTAATATAGAATATATAGAACAAAATTATGGCATTGTAATAGATAGGGAACAATTTATAGTACACTATGAGGCTTTTGCAGATAATATTATGCCTGATTTTATAGTGATTGCGAATTAGGAGGGATAAGAGTGCATGGACTTAGTAAATGGATAATGCTATGTTTGCTTATTTTATTCTGCCTAGTGGGAAGTATGTTAATTAGAGTAGGAATAGCAAGTTATGAACAGACTCAGTTAGCAAGCCATAAGCTATTTGATATTAGAACACCAAGTGGTTATATTACTAATAAATTACGAGGACATAATATCGCCGAAGGGATAGAAGTGCGTCAACAGGAGGGTCAGCAAATCTTGGTATTATCAGAGGAAGAGGATGGTGTAGTCTATGAGAGCTGGATTTATTGCTTTGACCATAAGCTATATGAAGCTTATATGACAGCTGGAAGTCAATTAAGTTTAGATTCGGGGTTTGAACTAATGGATTTAGAGAGTCTAAGCTTTGAGCAGCATAATAATGATTTAACTGTAAGATTTGAGACTACCAGACATGAAGTGTATGAACTTCTGTTTCAAGGGGGCAGCAGATGAGAAACAATATAAAAAGTAATAGTTTAGGTCAATTATTTTGGTTTGAGTTTGTCATTATGTCAGGGGTATTATTACTGATTGTAGCTATGACTTTAGTGGGAGTTCAAAAGGTACATCAAGTAAATGCAGATAATGAGATACAGATTGAGGCATCGCTTACCCTTCAGAATGTAATGGAGTATTGTAAAATTCACTCTGGGAATATAGAAGTTAGCCTTCAAGAACTTGGAGCGACAATAGTTGAAGAAAGAGAAAACTATTTAAAGCTAGCTTTATATTATGATGAAGATTGGAGAAATGGTGTCCCTAGACAAAATGCTACACATAGTGTAGAGATACAAATTGATACATTAGAGTATACATATGGAACACTTAAAAATATTATTCTAGAAGGGTATGAAATGGAGCATTATAACATAGCGCAGCATGGCACGAATGGAAATGGAAAGAAATTAAGTTTAACTTTAGAAGGAAATTGTATTGTAGGGGAGGGGGAAAACATAAGTGAAGGCCAAAATTAAAATGCCTATGGGAATTGGTATTAGTTCTTTAGTTATGATGTTTATTGCCCTGACTATGGCCTCTATTATCAGTTTAACCTTAATGACAAGTTATAGAGAATCCAACTTAACCCAAAAGAGTATTGAAACAACCAAGGCGTATTATGAAGCTGAGGCTAAGGCAAATGTTATTCTTTTGGAAATAGGAGAGATCTATAATATTTATTACACTGCAGATAATGCAAGGTCAGATATATTTGAGAACGCTCTAATTAAAGAGGGAAATATAACAAGAATAGAACTAGGTGAACCTTTATATATTTACTATGAAGTACCTGTTAATGAGAGACAATCATTAGAAGTTATTCTGGAAATAAAATTAAAGGATACGTATGGAACTGAAGAGAGCAAACAGTCTGGTGCTGCCAATATTCAAATCATTAGTTGGGAAGTTAAAGGAAATAGTATGATGACATATGAAGAAGAGAGCTTTAGTGAAATGACAATTTTCTAGGGAGGAAAATAGATGCAAATAGAAGCAATGTTGAAGGATGCAGTAGATAAAGGTGCATCGGATATTTTTATTGTGGCAGGTCGTGCATTGAGTGTAAAAGTAAATGGTAGTATTGAAATGATGACAGAAAATAGACTGTCAGCTGCTAATACAGAAATATTAGTAAAGGATATTTATGCCCTAGCACACAGAAAAGAAAACGATTTTGATAAAGATGGAGATGATGATTTTTCTTTTTCAATCGGTAGTTTAGGTCGTTTTAGGGTCAATGCATATAAACAACGTGGTTCTTATGCTGCAGTCATTCGTGTTGTTAATTTTGCAATGCCAGATCCAAAGAAATTAAATATACCAGATACGATTATTAATCTATTTTCAGAAAAGCAAGGATTGATACTGATTACAGGTCCAGCAGGTAGTGGAAAATCAACTACCCTTGCTTGTATGATTGATAAGATGAATGAAAATCGCAATGCACATATCATTACGCTTGAAGACCCTATTGAGTATATTCATTCGCATAAAAAGAGTATTGTTAGCCAAAGAGAGATTCCAACAGATACAATGGATTATGTAAGTGGATTACGTGCTGCGTTAAGACAAGCTCCTGATGCGATTTTATTAGGAGAAATGAGAGACCTTGATACCATCTCTATTGCAATGACAGCAGCAGAGACGGGGCAACTGATTTTCTCTACATTACATACATTAGGAGCAGCACATAGTATTGATCGTATTATAGATGTTTTTCCATCTAATCAACAGCACCAAATTAGAGTACAGTTAGCAATGGTACTAAAGGCAGTTATTTCACAGCAATTAGTTCCAGGTATAGATGGTACTTTGATTCCTGCTTTTGAAATTATGACAGTTACTCCAGCAATTCGAAACTTAATTCGTGATGCCAAAATTCATCAGATTGAGGCTATGATGCAAGCTTCACGTAATGAGGGAATGAAAACAATGGATATGAGTCTTCTTGAACTTTATCAACAAGGCAGAATTGATGATAAGCAAGCTTTAATATATGCGATTAATAAAGATGCGATGTTACAAAAAATCAAACGATAATAGAACTATATGTAGAAAGTATATATATAGTATAAAAAATATATAAAAAGTCTAGTAGAAAAATAACTAATAACATGAAGAAATTATCTGAAAATTCATTTAATTTGATTAGCATAAGTGTTAAACTATATTTGTTGATTGTTAAAATACTATAACAACGATAAATGCTAAGGAATAAAAGGGGGATACTTTCATGGCAAGATTTACATTACCAAGAGATATTTACTTTGGAAAAGATGCAATTAGTGAACTTAAGAATTTACAAGGTTATAAGAAAGCTATTATTGTAACAGGTGGTAGCTCTATGAAAAAAGGTGGCTTCTTGCAACGTACCGAAGATGTATTAAAAGAAGCTGGACTTGAGGTTATGTTATTTGAAGGCGTAGAACCAGATCCATCTATTGAAACTGTTTTTCGCGGTGCCAAAGCCATGCAAGAATTTGAGCCAGATGTGATTGTGTCTATCGGTGGAGGTTCACCTATTGATGCAGCTAAGGCGATGTGGGTATTCTATGAACATCCAGATTTAACTTTTGATGATATCAAAGACCCATTTACGATTCCACGCCTTAGAAATAAAGCAATCTTCGTAGCTATTCCATCAACTAGTGGAACAGCAACAGAAGTGACTGCTTTCTCTGTTATCACAGACTATAGCACGCACATTAAATATCCTTTAGCTGATTTTGAGATTACACCAGATATTGCAATCCTAGATAGTAATATTCCACTTACAATGCCAAAGAAATTAACAGCACATACAGGAATGGATGCTTTAACACATGCGATTGAAGCATATGTAGCTAGTGCACGTTCAGCATTTAGTGATCCACTTGCATTACAAGCCATTTCTGATATTTATGATTCTGTTGTAGCTTCTTATAATGAAGATGAAGAAGCTAGAGGAAAAATGCACATTGCACAATGTTTAGCAGGTATGGCATTTTCTAATGCACTACTTGGTATTGTACATAGTTTAGCTCATAAGGTAGGGGCACAATATGGTATTCCACATGGATGCTGTAATGCCATCATGCTGCCTTACGTTATCCAATATAATTCAAAAGTTTGTATGGAACGTTTTGCAGATATTGCAAAAATCATGGGGCTTTCAGGCAGAACAAACGAACAACTTACCAATTCTTTAGTACAAGCTATTAAAGACTTAAACAGACAATTAGATATTCCATTATCATATAGTGAATATGGTGTATCAGAAGAAAAATTCAAAGAAACAGTAGACTTTATTGCAGAGAATGCAGTACTTGACCCATGTACAGGATCTAACCCAAGAGCAACAGATGTTGAAAACATGAAGAAAGTCCTAACTTGCACATATTATGGCAAGGATGTTGCATTTTAATTTTAGAGCGTCATAAAGCATATAAAAATTATAATCCTGCTATTTATTTTTATAGATAAGTAGCAGGATTTACTATTGAAAGGAAAAGTTCAATTTCGCATCTATATGATTATAACTGCCCGATAGAATCAGGCGAAACAATTGATGGAATTGAAAATGGAAATATATCAAGGGGTGTTCAATAGCAATGCTGCTTTGAAGGTGCCCTTATCAGCCAGCAAGATTGGTTATGGATATTAATATGAATGAATATGCTTCAGGTAAGAGAGAAGATAATGATTAAAAATTCAAATAATTTATTGAAAAATGTATAATTTTAGAAAAAATATTAAAAGTTGTTTTGTTATAATTACCAACTAATGGCATAATAAAAGAGGAGTATTAAATAGGTAAGTATAAGTAACATCAGTCTTTAGACTGATGAATAAGAGGGGGATTATATGTATAAGATTGTAAAGAAAAAAGTATTAAATCCTACAGTTATGCTGATGGATATTGATGCACCTTTTATTGCAAAGAAAGCTGAACCAGGTCAATTTATTATCCTAAGAGTAGATGAGGAAGGGGAACGTATTCCTTTAACAATTGCTGATTTTGACAGAGAAAAAGGAACAGTGACAATCATCTTCCAAATCGTGGGGAAAACAACTAAAGCTTTAAGTGGTTTAGAAGAAGGGGACTTCTTACAAGACTTCGTTGGACCACTTGGCGTAGCATCTCATGTAGATGGACTCAAAAAAGTAGCAGTAGTTGGTGGTGGTGTAGGTTCTGCTATCGCTTATCCAATTGCTAAGAAATTACATAACATGGGTGCTGACGTTGATGTTATCGTTGGTTTTAGAAACAAAGACTTAGTAATTCTTGAAGATGAATTTAAAGCAGCTAGTACAAGAATGTTCATGATGACAGATGATGGTAGCTATGGTGAAAAAGGACTTGTAACAAATGCTCTTGAAAACCTTATCAAAGAAGGTAATGAATACGATGAAGTTATCGCTATTGGACCACTTATCATGATGAAATTTGTATGTGAAGTAACTAAAAAATATAATGTAAAAACAGTAGTAAGTATGAACCCTATCATGATTGATGGTACAGGTATGTGTGGTGGTTGCCGTTTAACAGTAGGTGGTAAAGTAAAATTTGCTTGTGTAGACGGACCAGATTTCGATGGACATGAAGTAGACTTTGATGAAGCAATGTCTAGAGCAAGTATGTACAAAGATTTTGAAAAACATGCATACGAAGAACAATGCAATCTTATGAAAAAGGGGGAACAATAAAATGGCTGCAAATATGAGTCCTAAAAAATTAGAAATGCCAGTACAAGATCCAATGGTGAGAAATGCAAACTTCAAAGAGGTTGCTTTAGGTTATACAGTAGAAATGGCACAAGAAGAAGCAAGCCGTTGCTTAAATTGTAAAACAATGCCTTGTGTAAGTGGATGCCCTGTTAATGTCAAAATCCCTGATTTCATTTCAGAAATTAAAAAGGGTGATTTTGAAAAAGCTTATGAAATTATTAAAGAAACAAGTAGCTTACCAGCAGTATGTGGTCGTGTATGTCCACAAGAAAGCCAATGTGAATCTAAATGTGTACGCGGTATCAAAACAGAAAGTGTTGGTATCGGTCGTTTAGAGCGTTTTGTAGCAGATTATCATATGGAACATAGTAAAGAAGAAGTGGTAGTACCAGAAAGCAATGGTCATAAAGTGGCTATCATTGGTGCAGGTCCAGCTGGTCTTACATGTGCAGGAGACCTTGCGAAGAAAGGTTACAAAGTAACTGTATTTGAAGCCCTTCATTTAGCTGGTGGTGTACTTGTATATGGTATTCCAGAATTTAGACTTCCAAAAGCAATCGTTCAAAAAGAAATTGAAACGTTAAAAGCTATGGGTGTAGAAGTTATGACAAACATGGTTATTGGTAAAGTAATCTCTATTGATGAACTTTTTGAACAAGGTTATGAATCAATCTTCATTGGTTCAGGTGCTGGTCTTCCAAACTTTATGAATATCCCTGGCGAAAACTTAAAAGGTGTTTACTCAGCGAATGAGTTCTTAACAAGAGTAAACTTAATGAAAGCATATAGAGAAGGTAGCGATACACCAATCAAAGGAAGCAAGAGCGTTGCAGTTGTTGGTGGTGGTAACGTAGCTATGGATGCTGCAAGATGTGCAAAACGTCTTGGTGCAGAAAATGTTTATATCGTATACCGTCGTGGTGAAGAAGAAATGCCAGCTAGACGTGAAGAAGTAGAACACGCTAAAGAAGAAGGCATCATTTTCAAAAACCTTAATAACCCAGTTCAAATCGTTGGTGAAGATGGTTGGGTAACAGGTATGGAATGTGTAGAAATGGCACTTGGTGAACCAGATGAATCAGGAAGAAGAAGACCAATCGAGAAAGAAGGTTCTAACTTCATCCTTGATGTAGACTGTGTTATCATGGCAATTGGTACAAGTCCTAACCCACTTATCAGAAGTACAACAGAGGGCTTAGATACTAACAAACGTGGTTGCATCATTACAGAAGAAGACACTGGTCTCACAACAAGAGAAGGTGTATATGCTGGTGGAGATGCTGTAACAGGTGCAGCAACAGTAATCTTAGCAATGGGTGCTGGTAAAAAAGCAGCAGCAGCTATGGATGAATACATTAGAACAAAAGCAGAAGCAGCAGCTACAAAATAATAGATTAGATCACATATAGAATAAAAAAGCAAAGAGGAAATTAGAAGACCGTGAAAGGTGCTAATTTCCTTTTTTACTAAGAAAATTTGGCAATTCTATAGTAAGGTCTGTAAAATAGTGCATAGAAATGCTTTTTAATAAAGGAGAAAATGATGAAAAAGTATGCAGTCATTACAGGAGCAAGTGCTGGGATTGGAATGGAGTTTGCAAAAATACTCGCCCAAAAGGGATATGCACTTATTTTAATAGCTAGAAGAAAAGAACGCTTGCAAAAATTAGCAGTTACTTTAAATACAGCCTGTGAAATCATTACAGCTGATTTGGGAAAAGAGGAAGCATGCTATGAGTTAATAAAGTGCATACAAGATAAAAAGATAGAGATTTTTATTAATAACGCAGGTTTTGGAGATTGTGGCTTGTTTGTAAATGCAGATTTAGAGAAAGAAATGGACATGGTACAGCTTAATATTAAGGCAGTACATATATTAACAAAGTTGATTCTAAGAAAGATGCAAGAAGAGAATATGGGTTATATTTTAAATGTAGCTTCTTCAGCAGGGTTAATGCCAGCAGGTCCTTTCATGTCCACTTATTATGCAACCAAAGCTTATGTAACTAGCTTAACAAGAGGAGTTGCAGAGGAATTAAGACAAAGTGGTAGCAATGTCTATGTAGGATGTTTTTGTCCGGGGCCAGTAGATACTGAGTTTAATAGTGTAGCTAATGTAGAATTTGCTCTAAAGGGAATTAGCCCTCAGTATTGTGCTAAATATGCTCTAGAGCAGATGGTAAAAAGAAAAGTAGTCATTATCCCAACACTTCAAATGAAGATGGCTATGACTTTTGGACGTTTCTTACCATCTACTTTATATGTACGCATTGCAGCTCATCAACAAAAGAAAAAAATGGGAAATTAATACTGGGAAATTTGTAGCTTTCTATAAGCAGTTGGGCTCATCCCAATAAATTGATGAAAACACCGACTAAAGTAAAGCATATCATTGTATCCTAGATATTCACTTATTTGACTAATTGAATCAAGAGTAGTTCTAAGCAGTTTACAAGCAATATTCATACGTACTTGCGTATGATATTGTTGCATGGTAAGCTGTTTTTCTTTTTTAAAGATAGCTGCCATATGTTTATAGCTTAAAAAAAAGTGTTGTTCTAGTTTGGAAGCTGAAAAAGGTTCATTATAATGAGTAATTAGATAGTCACAGATTTGGTCAGCAAGTGTAGTAATAGATGATTTAGAAGGATGATAGAAGGCAATTTCACTTAGAAGATTGAAAAACTGTGCATGAATCATCCAATTTGTTGATTTTGTAGATAAATTATTTTGGTTAAAGTTAAAAATGGCTTGTTCAATGGAAGTCTCATTGAGATGTGTTAATTGTTTGGGTAAGACAGTAAAGTAGTTCGTTTCAGTAGGTGATGCAATAGAAGTGGTATTAGAATCTAAAGTAAAGAGAGAAGGTACAGAGAATTGAGGTAGATAAAAATGTGCATAGTACCATTGTGTTCCTTTGGAGATAAGTTTCTTGCCATGATGATGTATACCACTTTTTAAAAAGAGTAATTCACCTGTATGGATTTCGTAATCAAGTTCATCTTCTGTTACATAGATTGTTCCTTTTATTACATAGATGAGAATATTAAAGTCAGTGATGCGATCAGCATGTAAAAAAGGTTCGGGAGCAATACAAAAATCAAAGGCGCTAACTGTAGGCATTGCATTATTATTTAAAATGATTTCGTTCAAGATAATCCTCCATATAATTCCGTAGAAAGTCTATATCCACCCTATTTTAATAAGATTATAATACATATAAAATATCGTAACAATAGGAGTGGGGAGTATGAAACAACAAAGACAAATAAGACAAGATGCCTATAAATCAGGACATGGCTTTATTAATCGATATCAAAAACTCATCAAGGATGTGGTTATTCCTTATCAGTATGAAGTATTATGTGATAAAGTGGAGAATACAGAAAAAAGCCATGTTATTCTGAACTTTATTAATGCTGGTAAAGTATTAAGGGGAGAAACAGTAGAAGATGGATTTTATGGTATGGTATTTCAAGATAGCGATGCTGCAAAATGGATAGAAGCAGCAGCTTATTCGCTAAGCTTATTTCCTGATGAAACATTAGAAGAGACGGTAGATACACTAATTGATATAATTGCCAATGCACAGGATAAAGATGGCTATCTAAATACATATTATACGATTAAAGACAAAGACAAACGTTGGCAAAACTTGATGGAAGGCCATGAACTCTATTGTTCTGGACATATGATAGAAGCAGCTTGTGCTTATTATGAAGCAACAGGAAAAGATAAACTGATGCAAGTTATGCTAAAGAATGTGAAGCATATTTATCAAGTGTTTATGATGCAAGAAAATGAAGGGTTTCCGGGACATCCAGAAATAGAATTAGCACTAATGAAGATGTATCATATGACAGGAGAACCACACTGCCTACAACTTGCAGAACACTTTATTAATATAAGAGGAAAAGATCCAAAGTTTTATGAAAAAGAAGCAAAAAAGCGTAATTGGACAATATGGGGAGCAGACCCAACCAATACAGATTATATGCAAAGTAGTATGCCCGTGAGAGAGCAATCTGATGCTGTAGGACATGCGGTACGTGCAGTTTATCTCTATACAGCAATGGCGGATCTTGCCTCAGAAATTGAGGATAAAGAACTACATACTGCTTGTGATAGATTATGGAAAAGTATTATAAATAGAAGAATGTACTTAACAGGGGGAATTGGTTCTACAGGAATTGGCGAAGCATTTAGTGTGGATTATGATTTACCTAATGATACAGCATATGCAGAAACCTGTGCATCGATCGGACTTATGTGTTTTGCATCTAGAATGTTAGAACTCAGTATAGACAGACAATATGCAGATATCATGGAGAAAGCTTTTTATAATACGGTCTTAGCAGGAATGCAATTAGATGGTAAAAGATTTTTCTATGTAAATCCATTAGAAGTTGTGCCAGGTATAGCAGGTATTGCACCTACACATAGACATGATTTGCCAGAAAGACCAGGATGGTATACTTGTGCGTGTTGTCCACCCAATGTGGCAAGATTAATTTCTTCCTTTGGAAAATATGCTTATGGAGAAAATGAGGATACAGCTTTTTGTCATCTCTACGCAGAAGGAGAAGTCAGCTTTGAAAATGGTTTAAGGTTGGTATGTGAAACCCAATATCCATATGATTTTG
Organism: Cellulosilyticum sp.; assembly: GCA_017941635.1. Lineage (GTDB taxonomy): Bacteria > Bacillota > Clostridia > Lachnospirales > Cellulosilyticaceae > Cellulosilyticum. Next base: position 1,599 of record JAGAVZ010000097.1, on the reverse strand, counting down.
AAGTGACCTACAAGATTATTTCAGGTAACAAGAAGTTAGCAATTAGAATACCAGGTTGGAGTAAAAAATATAGTATTATGGTCAATGGCAAGAAATCAGAGTGTGGTTTGATCAATGGATATGTGTACTTAGATGTGATGAGTCAAGATGTAGTTAAAGTGACGCTAGATGGAAATCCTTATTTTGTATATGCTTCTTCAAAAGTTCCACAGTTAACAGAAAAGATAGCAGTATGTCGTGGACCACTTGTGTACTGCTTTGAGGGGATAGATAATGAAGGTGATGTATTATCTATTGCATTAAAAAAACAAGGAAAATTAGAGGTTAAGAAGTGGGAGGAGAAAATTTTAGGTAACATAGTAAAGATTACAGCAGAAGCTATGAAAGCTCAGAAGATAGAGACGCTTTATACTTTGGAGATGCCTGGAAAAGATAACTATACGGCAGTTGCAGTACCATACTATACTTGGGCAAATCGAGGGATAAATCAAATGAGAGTATGGATGAATAGCTTATAAAGGTAAAAGAAGGGATATAGCAACTTACATGGCTATATCCCTTCTTTTGGGTCTATTGATAAAATGAAACAAAAATAAATAAAGATAACATAATCAATAATAATGTTAAATTTTTAGTGCTTAGATAGTAATCTTAGAGTACGTATTTAAAGACAGCCCAGTAGTGACAGAAGCTACCTAGCATTACAAAAATGTGAAAGATTTCATGGAAGCCAAAGTCTGGTGAGAAGTTAGGCTTTTTTGTACCATAAATGATACCACCGATAGTATACATGACACCGCCAAGTAAAAGGAAAAAGAATCCACCCAATGGTAAAGAGTCATGTAAAGGTTTAAGTGCTAATAGAGCAATCCAGCCCATACCAATATAAAAGCCCGTTGAAACCCACCTTGGCATATTCATCCAAACGATTTTTAAAATAATTCCAATAAGTGCTAAACTCCAAACTGTAATAATAATGCTCCATTTCCAAGCACCTGTTAATGAAAGTAAACAGAATGGGGTATAAGAGCCTGCAATTAAGATAAAAATCATAGTATGATCTAGTTTACGCAGTTTAAATAAGATGGTATCTGTGGTATGCACTAAATGATAAATACCACTTGTTGTATAAAGAAGGACAAGACTGATACCAAAAATAAGAATAGAAGCAATGGTTGTTGGACTAAGTGATAGTGCGTTAGCCCAAAGCAAGATAATGGTACCTATAATAGATAATACTGCACCGAATAAATGAGTCAGCGCATTAACTGGTTCTCTAAGATATTGTTTCAAATCATCATCTCCTTGTCTTAATAAGTAGTAATGAATACTACTTATTATTATGACAAAAATATATCATAATATACATATTCAAGTCAATGTAGTTTAGAAAATAAATTATCTTGATTTTGAAAATTCTTATGTGTAAGATATATATGTAGTTATTATGAATCAGTAGAAAGTATCTAATTTGAAGCCAATATAGTAAAAGAAATATAAAAAATAGCTGTATTACATGAGAATAAAGTAGATATAGAGATGGGTAGGAGGAAACATGAGTAGAGAAGAATTATTACAAATGATAGAAAGTCTTCAATT
>JAGAVZ010000096.1 GCA_017941635.1 Cellulosilyticum sp. | reverse complement strand
TGTAACTATGGCAAAAGATGAAAAATGGGGTATAGCTAATATTTACTCATCATTTAATAACACTATTATTACTGTAACAGATATTACTGGTGCTGAGACTATTTCTCAATGGTCTGGTGGAAAAGTTGTTCGTGCAGACAGACAACAAGCTTCACCTTTCGCAGCTATGGCTGCAGCTACTAGAATAGCTGATGATGCTAAAGAAAAAGGATTTGTTGGATTACATATTAAAGTAAGAGCTCCTGGTGGAAATGGACCTAGAAGTCCTGGACCTGGTGCACAAGCTACTATCCGTGCTTTAGCAAGAGCTGGAATTAAAATAGGAAAAATCGAAGATATTACTCCTATTCCTCACGATGGTACTGGAAGACCTGGTGGTAAAAGAGGAAGAAGAGTTTAAGTGGAAGGGTTTAATATGGAGATAGAAGTTAAAAGTCAAAGCGATAATGAAATTGTATTCATTGTTCGTGATGCAGAAGTACCTTTCATCAATGCTATTAGAAGATGTGCAATGGTTAATGTGCCTAAAATAGCTATTGAAGATGTAAATATTATTAGAAATGATTCTGCAATGTTTAATGAGGTACTTGCTCATAGACTTGGTTTAACTCCTTTAGTTTCTGATTTAGATGCAATTGAAGGACTACCTTTACCTGAAGATGATGGTTGGGATGACTTTAATAGCGGAATATTATTCAGTTTAAATGAAATTGGACCTAAAGTTGTTTATTCTAAGGATTTAATATCTTCAGACTCAAAAATTAAACCAGTATACGACACAATTCCTTTAGTAAAACTTAAAGAAGATGAAGAAATCATAATTGAGGCTTCTGCAAAAGTTGGATATGGAAAAGAACATGCAAAATGGATGCCTACCACTGTATGTGCATACAAACAATATCCCGAAATTACTTTTAATGATGCTGTTGAAATTGATTATGACTGTGCATCAGCATGTCCTCGTGGTGTTTTGAAATCCGATAGGAGATCTAAAAAGATTAAGATTTTAGACATTGAAAATTGTACTATGTGTAAAAGCTGCGTTAGAGCTTCAAGCAATGGATACATTAATGTCGGATTCCATGAAAATGACTTCATTTTCAGAATTGAAACAGATGGCGCAATGCCTCCTAAAGAAGTTTTATTAAAAGCTTGTGATGTATTAGGTGAAAAAGCAGATAAGTTTATCAAATTTAGTGAAGAAGGAGGAAGTAAATAATGGTTAAGAAAGTAGTAAAAACAAATCCTAACCTTATTGAACTTATTAATAAACTTTATGAACAATCAAGAAGCGAAGATGCAGCTATTTGGAAAGATGTTGCACAAAGACTTGAAAGGTCAAATAGAAGAACTGCTGAAGTAAATTTGTCTGATATTTCAAGACATGCTGAAGCTGGTGAAACTATTTTAGTACCAGGTAAAGTTTTATCAAACGGTAATTTAGAAGAAAAAGTAGATGTCGTAGCATTAAAATTCTCAGCTAAAGCACAAGAAAAAATCGAAAGTGCTGGTGGAGAATGCATCTCAATTGATGAGATAATCGAATCAAATCCTAAAGG
>JAGAVZ010000095.1 GCA_017941635.1 Cellulosilyticum sp. | reverse complement strand
TATTCATTACCATTTTCCATATTCAAACTTTTTTTCTCACTAAGAATATCAACAATATAATGCTCTAATAAATTCATGCTTCCACCCCTTCACTTTCCGAAAAATGACTTCTCCACCCCTCAATTATAGGTTTCATCCAATCCTCTATTTCCATGGGTCTGCCACAATAAATACAATGTTTCCACCAATGAACGCCAGGCTCACCACAATTTGAACACTCATAAGCATCTTGTATAGTCATTGATAGGCTTGGTATCCATCGTGGTCTTTTGTTAATCCACTTTGCCTTCTGTTCTGACTGTGCGAGGACTATTGAAGGTTGTTTATATGCTTGTGACATTATTATCCTTGCTCTGCTATCAAATACTACACGACAGGGTTCATCCTCACCAAAATTTATTACTACGATATTCTGTACATCATCTCTATGCTTTCTGCACCACTCTATTCTTGCTTCATGAAATCGCTCAGATGTTTCCCACCCAATTTTTGAGCAATCTCCATTTATAACGAAAGTATATTCTCCATTTACATAACTTTGCATAATAGGACTTATCATATTTTTAATATATTCCTCAACTCCACCATCTTGTCCAATAACTTGTCCAAACACTTTTATAGCATCTTCTCTCACTTTCTTCAATCTATCCTTATTCCAATGATGTACTATTGTCATTTCATTTCGTATTGTTCCCATATTTACTTCTCACCTTCTATTGTTTGTCCTGTCTTGATGACATAACCTACTGCTCCGCACTTACATTCCAAATCTTTTAATAAGGTTTCTTGAGGATATACACCAATCCACCTTTTATAACATTTAAGGCATATAAGCTCTGATACCTCATGAGGCAAGTTTTTTTCGATAGTTTCAATTTTCATTTATTTTTTTTTTCACTTTCTGCTTGCGCTATCTTCAACACTTCATCAACACTAATACCAAACTCTTTCTTAAATGCTCTTGCTGATATTCCGCAATATTTTCTTAAGGGGTATCCATAAGTAGCGGGAAGTTTATCAGCCTTAAAATTAGTATTAATCTCAAAGAAATTTCTCATAGTAATATTGAAATACTTTAGTGCTGATTCTTTGTTTTCATGTACCTTTAATACTGATACCTTATTAGTTAGTGCATTATAGTGAAATGTTACCCACCTCATTATTTATTCCCCTCTTTCTAACTTGATTTCAGCCTTTGCCATTTGGTCGGTTAAAAGATGATATAAAATATCAGCTTGCTCTCCCAATTCCATTTTCAGCAAAGTGATTTTCCCTCCGTGTTTTCGAGTAACACACAATGCTGATTCATCTTTTAATCCACAATCAAAAGAAACTATCAATACATCTGAAGTACCTCTCATTGTTATTCCTCACTTTCCGCCTCATCTGTAAGTAACACACATTCTCTTTCGACACCAAACATGGCAAATGAATCTCTTCTTACACTATTTACGAACGCGACATTTCCAACTAACTCAGTCTTTTTTGTCATTACTTCAATATCATCACCAAATTTTTCAAGTGCATTTTTTAATTGTTTTACTGTCATTCTTCTACCTTCTGTTTTATAATTTTTCTAACTCTTTTTCTAATTTAACAATTTCATCGTCTATGAATTTTTCTAAATCATTCCTAAGAATTCCGTTTGTAATTGGCTGTTCTTTTACTTCCGCTCCATAAAAGGAAATCCAATGATTATCTTTATATTCACTTTTGATATTTTTCAATGACTTAATGTCATCTATTATACCTTTGGCTTTTTCAAATGTTTTCCTTGTCATACTTCCACCCCATATCTTAACAGCTCTTCTTTCGCCCGTTTAATTGATACATTGTGGTATTCTGCAAATGATACAAGATTGCGTAAATGCTCAAGCTCTTTTAACCACTCTAAAAGCTGTTTAAATTCCATACAGCCCTGTAAGTTTCCATGAGCACGCTCATATTCGGAATTATCAGCATATCTTTTAATTGCTTCTTCAAGTGTCATCTTCCACCTCACTCAATCCCAACAAATAATCAGCACTTACATTAAGTGACTTACATATTTCAATTAAAATTGAAACGGAAACTATTCTTCCGCCATGAACATAACGGCTGATTACCATTTCACTGACTCCAATTTTTTCTGCAAGTTCTTTCTGCATCATACCTTTTTCATCGAGTACTTTCTTTAATCTCTGTCCTATTGGCATTTTCTCTCTACACCTATCTTCTTACGCCCACAATTCGGGCAATATTTATGGTATGGCTCTACAGTACCCTTACATGCATAACAGATGCATTCATCTGTCTCATCATCAATCACTACCCAATGAGTAGTCTTATTCTGCACTAAAGGAACAGGAGCCATGTTATTAAACATATCTTTTACTACTTCTACAGGAACTAAATCCAATTTCCACCCACTCTCTTTATTAGGTGAATTATTAGCGTCCATGAATACATAGTGCTTTTCTATACGCCCGATTTCTTCAATCAGCTCTTTTCGGCTCACATATTCTTCATCACTCTCCACAGGACTAGGAACATCAAAAGACCTCGGTACTAAAGAAGATGCTTCTGTTATTTGCATATCCAACTTCTCTAGTCTCTTTCTCTCTTCTTCCGTAAGAGACTCTGAAAGCATTTCTGCAATCAGATTATGTACAAAGTTCCTACTTATTACTTCTGCATCATCTAAAGACATTAGAATTATATCAAGCGCCACTCTTTTCTTGTCTCTCTTAGGGTCTTTATAAAGACTTGCCTTAACTGTATTTGAGCGCATTTCTCTAAGCAAAGCCTTTAACTCTTCTACTTTCATTCTAAAACCTCCACTTCTCGAATAAATAACAACAACGTATTGGTATTGTCAGCAACATAGGCATCCTGTCCGCTTGGCTTCATGTGTGGATACATCTTTCTTAATTCTTTTTCCGCTCTTTTTTTCGTGGACGCAACTCCCTTAAATGTTTCTTCCTCAAAAGGTTTCGCTACTGTCATTACATACACTTTCATTCTAAAACTCCCTCCAACTTCTGTAGAAATTCAGCTACAGGAAAATGTCTTCCTGTTCTTTTCAAGTTCTTCTGCTTAATAACACTGAACTTCCCTCTGCACGTCATTATCACACAACTGTCACCATCAAGGGCGGTTACTACTGACCTGTCTGTATCATCGAGAATGTATACTTCATCACCCACTGAAATTTTCGGAGCATCAAAGGAAGATAACTTCTCCCTCAAATCTTTTCTGCACGCTTTGCATAGCTTCACGCTCCTTTCACAGGCTCCAAATATTATCTCTTTTACATCCAAGTCGCTTGCGCAACAGAAACACTTATTCACTTTTAACTTGGACTCTTCAACAGGAAAAATTCTAATCATTTCAATCCCTCCAAATATCTTTTCTCTTCTTTGTCTTGCCACTTCTCAGCTTCACAATCAGAACTGCCACGAACACACTTCTTAAGTGAACAGGTAGGGCAACATATCCAATATTTCTTTTTCACCAAATCTTTTCTTAAATCACTAAATGTCATACATTTTCACTTTCAAACAAGGTAGCATATTTGTTTCCTAACTCTTTCAGTAGGAAGTATAACACTACCCCGAAGATTATGTCTTCTAACATTTTATGCCTCGCTTTCTTAAATAGGTCTTCTGAAACATAAAATAGTTTACTACATCTCAAAAATGCTGTCAAATAGCCACTTTTATGACTAGCCATATTACGTGCATATGCGTATATTTTTATATATTAAATAAATATATTAATATTTATATATAACTATTTTTATATCCTAATACCTAAAGGTATTAGGGAGCGCTCCACGCTCTTAACTAAAATAATAACTAAAATCTCAATTTCACTTACTCGCCCTTATTTGAGTTATTTTATTCTTATTTGAGTTTCTTTGGATTCCTTTTTGATTTATTTGGGTTAATTCTTGATTTCTTTGGATTTACCTGTCTTTACTCTTAATTTTTACTACCGCAGAATTTTTAGGGCATCTTTTTAGGGGCTTCCACATATACACTAGGGGGGGGGGGGGTGCTCGGATGGATGGCGGGCGATAATACTCCTTTCTTAAACTTTCCAAAAAATATGTCACTAGGCGACACTCACACAGCACTTTGCACCACTTAAGGGTGGGGTCTTCTTTTATATACACTCTATAGACTCACGCACTCACTTTAATGCCCTACGCGCTCTTACACTCTTACACAGAAAAATTCATTTTAAAAAAAATCTTTTCTTCTTTTCTGCATTTTTATACATAAAGAAACATTTTTCTTTTTACATCTCATAAAATGTGTTATAAACACTCACTTTATACACTTATATATAATAACTCTTATATATACACTCATATATTTATACACTTTTATATTTTTATACACTTTTTATACACTCACAGCTTATACACTCTTCCTCACACATACACAGGGGCGTATATGAGGAGCGGGTCATTTTTCCTTCCTCTGCCAAAGGCTTCTGCACCGTCTTTTTTGGCGGGAATAGGGGCTTTCTCCGACCCTATATATACTTATGGGCTTATATTAACCTCGCCAAATTTCACTCATTTCAACACTCCCAAACACACATTTCTAGGGCACACCTTTTTATGCGGGATATGAGGGCATAAAAAAAGGAAGCCCTTTCGGACTCCCTCATGTACTAGTACACTACTCACTAAGGCTGTTCTGAATTAGTATTCAATTCCCTCTTCTGCGCACCTCTCCTCTAACTGAGAAAGTACTTCTTCTACATCAGCGAGTTTTCCTATCGGGAAGTGGATTATCTTTCCTTTCAGATACCCTGTGTACAGTTCTGACTCCCTGTACATGGTGCAGAAGCACATTGCCATTGCTTCATCATCATCAAACCTCTTTATGCTGAACTCTACATAATCCTTGATTTTCTTCTCGGGATTTTTGTAGCTAGGATATTCTCTTACGAAAATCCTTATCGGCTCAAACATTGGCTTGTACTCATCCGATGCAAGCTGACTTGGTGCTTTCTCCTTTGGAGCGCTCTTTTTTACAGGCTTCTCCTCTGCGGTCGCAATCTTCTTCACCTTAAGTACTTTTTTGAACTTCATAATAGTTCTCCTTTCATTCACACTCTTGTAATAAGTAACAAACTTTGAACCCTCATGGATTCACTTCTCCCGCACTCTTCATGCGGGAGTAGTCAACTCATGAATTACTCTCCAAAACATAATATCTGAGGTAGTAACCAAGTTCGCTACAGCAGTTATAGAAGATTGCCGAATTGACTAAAGTATCAAAGCTTACTTCCTCGCTCTTCTGTATGCGCATTGGTCTTACCCACATATTGTCGAGTCTGCATTTATTTGGGATGATAAATATTATTCTTCCCTCGTTGAATAGCTTTCTCGCCCTCATTTTGGAAAGTCGCAAAACTTTCTGACCGTCGATTTTCTCATTTGCGTACATGTTCATTACTCACACCTCTTTCTTGAAAGTGAGTCACCTCTATTGGTGGACTCATCAATGTACAGGATTGCTCCTGTACATCGTCAATCTACCGATTGAAGTGAAAGAGTGTGTATCAATAATCAGTAACAAAACTTACTACCGTCTGTCCTTCATGGTTACATACAATAGTTTTCAGCTTTCCGTCCAATTCTGTAAAACTTCGGATTGAAAAGGCTTTAACTTTCTCTCCATTATCTCTCTGATAGATTTCAATATTCATTCTTCCGTCTTTGGCTTTTGGACCCGCGGCGACTTCTTTTGGATATCCATCAACATCTGCTTCAAAATAGAATGGTCTTAATCTGCTCATACTAATACCTCACTTTCAATAAGTACACCACACTCTTGTTTCTTTTGAGTTATTCACTCATCTACACTTCCGAGATTTCTCTCGGGAGTGTAGTCAATGAATAACAACACCACTTATACAAATCTGTTGTAGAAAACGACTATTTCCTCATCTCGGAACTCTAAACCCCTGTCAATCATCTCTCTCATGATATCCTTGAAGTTCTCAGTCAGCATACCTATGCGCTTCACTTTACGCTCCTTGTAATCATAAAAGTGTCTAAGAGACATGAGACCCATGTGGTACTCTGTAGTTGCTTTATCCAACATCTCACTCGCTCTTATGATTTTAACCATCGTTGCGTGTGCTTTGTGACTAAAGAACGTGTCTGCATCACACTTGAGATACATCTCAAGTTCATATCCCATTTCTTCAAACAGGGCAATCCTCTTCTGAATCTTCTCTTTAGTCCATCTTGCGCTGTCGGGTCTTCTGAATATGAACTTCTCATCTCCATCTGCATCAACAAATTTGTACACTTCGTAGTTTTTCATATTACTACTCCTTTCTCACACTCTGTCGTTACTTTGAGAACCTAACTCGATACTCATTCATATCTAAGGGCTATTTCTAGCCCCTAGATACAATCAGTATCAAGTAAGTATTACTTTATGACTCTGTAGACTTCAAACTCTGCACCGTCTGAATACTTCATGCCATCTACATCAGGCTTGAATGCCTCGGGTAAGAAGTTATAGGGTGCTTCTGTGTAGGCACTGATTCCAACAGCTACGAGACTTCCGGGGTAGATGAGGTTCACCATATCTAAGTCGTTCTCAAACTTTCCATTAGGAACTTTGAAGTAACCGTCCTTAGAGTAGTTGAACTGCTGAATGTGTCTCTTAGTCCAGTAGACTGCGAGGTAGATTTCAGCGTCCTCGTCTTCTTCGAGCATCTCCACCACATCTTCATACTTATTGATTGCGACTTTTTCAAGCTCAATCTCGTCATCTCCGTCTGTGATGGTTACTTTCTCGGGGAACTCAACAAGCATATCTATTGCCTTAAGGCTCTTCTTCTTAGGTGCTTCCTTGGGCGATTCTTCCTTTGCGGGCTTCTTAGCACCCTTAGAAGGTGTCTTTGGAGCTTCTTCCTTAGGCTCATCAGCTTTCTTTCCGCTCTTCTTGAGTGGCTTCTTGATGCTGTTCTCAGCCTTGGACTTATTAGCTTCCTGTGCTTCATGGAGTGCTTTGGCTTCTTTACCCGCCTCAGATACTAAATCTCTCAAGTCATTCATGGTAGCTTTAGCCTTGTGAGCTAAAGTGTACTCAATCTGCTCCTTGAGGTTCTTGCTGAGACCTGTAATGGTCAAGCACTTTTCAAGCATCTCAAGCATGTCAGCCTTGGTTATCTTAGACTCTTTCTCCGGCTCTTCCTGTGGGGCTTCGGTCTTCTTTACAGAGTTCTCAGCCTTTGGCTTAGAAGCTACCTTAGAGGTCTTAGCTACCTTAGATGCTGTGTTTGCAGTTGCCTTTGTTACGTTTGCCTTCTTCATGGTACTTTCTCCTTTTCTTGAATGAAGTGGTTAATTGTTATGGATGTAATCCCATCCACTCACCACATCCGCTAGGATGTGGGAGTTAAAGTTACTCTGTCAGATGTTATCCGACTCTGTAAAGGTGTTCTCCTCGCTGTTCAACATAGATGTCACCGAACTCTGAACATTGCGGGGCATCTAAGTTTTCACACCAACTGAACACGTAAGGATTTTTGAGTTTTCCGTTGTTCTCCTTGAAATTCTGCAAGAACACGTTATCCTCGGGGTCATATACCGCAAGGGAAATGACTTTCATTCCAAGCACTTCATTTAGGGAAATACCTTGAAGAACTGCTTTATCCGAGCAGTAGTGGAGTGCATTGTCCTTGATTGACTCTGCTGTGACTTCTTTCGGGTAACAACCTCGAAGGTCAAACATCACCCTTTCAAGAACTTTCATCGTGTGTTCCGTGTCATAAGTCACTAGGAACTTACCTTCAACTACCTTGTCGGCTTCTTCAATGAGCTTCATCTGTGTGCTCAAATCCTCAACGTGCGCAACATTACCTCTTCTTGACATAACTTTTTCCTCCTATGCTGAAAATGGTTTACACTCTTTCACCGATATGGTGAGTGCATAGGATTACATTCCCGCTCTGTCTGTAATGACAGAGCAGGGAATTAACACTATTCAAGAATGTGAGTAAGTGTAACTCGATATGATGCATAGCTCTCGACGCTTTATATGTCTTACAACAGGGAAATGCGGTGCCGAGAAACGAGTTTGATAGACTCGAAAACGGTCTGAGTGGGTTCTGTGTTCTTACATGTTATGCAGGGACGTTTTCAATCTCGTAAGGTTAAAAAGTAATGCAAGTCGCACTCTGTAAGGAATGCAATCATGTTGACAGCGTCAATTTCTATCGGCGTTTTCACTTTCAGCGGGTATCAAGTCGCTGATAGCGCTTTTTTTGTTGAGTCTCACTCAGGGTCGCTTATACATTTTTAAATGTGCTTTCTAGTTCAAGACTTAAGCGGGCTTAAGTCTTTCGTGCTGTGTTCTATGGTGTTTACATGGTGCTATGTGTGCAAGCAATGTTGCGTGCTCACGTAGTGAGCATATTTGCACTTTTGACTTTTGTCAAGTACTATAAAGCATATTTTAATAAAAAATTAATAAATAAGCTTAAAATGTGTTCTAAAGGCTTGTACAGGTCTGTACAGGGTGTACAGGGTGTACAGGTCTGTACAGGGCTTAAAATGTGTTCTAAAGGCTTGTACAGGTCTGTACAGGGTGTACAGGGTGTACAGGTCTGTACAGGGCT
>JAGAVZ010000094.1 GCA_017941635.1 Cellulosilyticum sp. | reverse complement strand
TGATGTATTAATTATTAAAATTATAATCATACATATTATGATTCCAATGATTACCTTCTTATTCATCTTAATCACCTTCATATAATAATTATTCTAATAGATATAGACTTTGTAATTTCAACTTGTAATATTTAACATTGAAAAACTTTATTTATATTATAAATATTATAACATTAATTTTCAAAAAAGTACACTTCGTAAAACACAGCATAATAAAGTAAAATCACCCTTAATACCTAAAGTGATCCCTATTCCCCTTTAGATTAGACTATTTTAATATTTATACTCTTGATATCTATCCTCAGTCATCGTCTTCTTGTCATGACACTGCTTACATAATGCTTGCCAATTACCCTCGTTCCAAAACAGCTTTTGATCACCTCGATGAGGTTTGATATGATCCACGACTGTTGCTTTCACCAACTGATTCTCTTTTTTACAGTTCTCACAAAATGGATGAGTCTTAAGAAACAGCCTGCTTGCCTTCTGCCATCTATAATCATAACCACGTTTCTGTGCTGAAGAACGCTGATGTAGCTTCTTATGTTCCTCACAATAGTCTCTCTCTGTCAGCTTAGGACATCCTGGATGTTTACAGGGCTTCAATGGTTTTCTTGGCATGAGATCATCTCCAATATTTGAACATTAAAAAAGCCTTCTGAGTTATCTTCTCATCAAGCTTTGAACTACTCCTATTTTTGACACTATCATAATAGCACATGTAAATGTGCAAAGATACGGCCTATCCAAATATTTATTTAACTTACTTGCTTTTGTTCCTCTGCATACAGTACTTCAAATTCTGCTACTGCTCTATCATGGACTCTCTGTACCCAACGAAGTCCACAATTTAATTCTCTCGCAATATCTTGAAAACTTCTAGCCTCAATATATCGATTAAGCATAACTGCTCTATGCATAGGATGTTCAAGTTTATCAAATAATCTTTCAGCACTTTCTTTTTGGGATGTCAATTCATCTATTTGTTCGCTGATTTCTTGTTCTCTTAAAGATAGCTTTACGATACTTCTTTGCAAAGCAGGTGTTTCACTTGAGTGTCTTGTAAAATAGGGTCCCCATATACTTATAAGTTGCTCTAGCATACGTTGTGTCCAATTCATTTCTGCAACTTTTAGTTTAATACCAATATTAATTCCACTAACTTTCTTTAGATAATCTGTTGTACTCATATTATTCCTCCCCATAACAAAAGGTCCTAGGCTATTTATTCCGAGGACCTTTGCATCAACTTTATATGCTACCATATTATCACATCTAAATGTGCAAAGATACGGTCTGTTTAAAATTTTCTAGTCCACGATTATTTATTTCATGACAGGTTCTAATACTACACCCTACTTCCCTTGCTATTTGTTTCCAGTCTAGTAGTTCAACATATCTATAAAACAACACCATTGCTTCCTCTGTTTTATCTAGCTTATCTATTTCTTCCGATACCTGTAATTTAAATTCTCCTAATGAATCCATTTCCCTTTCTATCTCTTGCTCGAATATCAAATAATCTATAATGGTATCTTCCATAGTGTCTTTCTTGTGAATACCATTACCACCATCATTATCTAATGATACAGTGGTTTTTAAAGCTTTGGCTTTCAAGTACTCTAACTTTTCCATTTTTTCTTTGAGGGCCTTATTCCTATATTTAATCTCAGATAAATATTCTTTAGCATTCATTTTTTATTTTCACCCCATTTCTTTAATTTTTGCTTTCACTGCTTCAAGTAAAACGCTCTGTCCTTTGTCTTTATTTTTTAAAACTTCCATGACATGTTCATCTACAGTATCTTCTGCTACTAGATGATGAATGATTACTGTATGTGTTTGCCCCTGTCTATACAATCTTGCATTAGCTTGCTGATAGAGTTCTAAGCTCCAGGTCAGTCCATACCAGACGATAATGTTACCACCTGCTTGAAGATTAAGGCCATGACCGACACTTGCAGGGTGCGCTAAAAGCATTCGGATTTTGCCCTCATTCCAGTCTTTGATATCTTCTGCCTTATCTAACTTTCTAGGCTTCAGTTTTTTGAGATGTTGCATCAACGCCTCGAAGTCATGCTTGTAGTTATAAAATACTAGCACTGGCCTATCTCCGGTATCTTCTATGATTTCTTCAAGTGCTTGAAGCTTGTACTTATGGATATAATGCACTTCACCATCTTCATCATAGATACCGCCATTAGCCATCTGTAGTAACTTACCTACCACCACTGCTGCTGTTGCTGCAGTAATCTCTTTGTCTTTAAGTTCTAGCAGTTTCTCACGTTCCAACTCTTTATACTTTTCCATAGCTTCATAACCTAACTTGACTTTCACTATGTTATCAATTCGTTCTGGCAGTTCTAGATAATCCTTTGCTGATAGGCTGATACAAATATCGCTAATCTTCTCTTGGATCTGCTCTGCTGCAAAAGGCTTTAACTTGTAACTATAAACAATGTGCTGATTTCTTTTATCTGGTTCAAAGTATCTTTCACGATAAGCTGTAAGTGTCTTACCTAACCTTTCACCTTTATCAAGCAAATAAAGCTGTGTCCAAAGGTCCATCAAGCTATTTGGTGCTGGTGTTCCAGTAAGTCCAACAATCCGTTTGATATAGGGCAGTACTTTACGAAAGTCTTTAAAACGATTAGACTTTGGTGACTTAAAGCTACTTAGCTCATCTATTACAACCATGTCGAAGGGCCAATGCTTTTTATATTGACTTACTAACCAAGATACATTTTCACGATTGATGATATACAGATCAGCAGGTACTGCTAATGCATTAAGCCTTTGTTGCTCTGAACCTAATACCTTGGAAAGTCTTAACCCCTTAAGATGCTCCCACTTATTTACCTCATCACTCCAAGTAGTATCAGCTACTCTTAGTGGCGCAATAACTAGCACTTTGCTAATGTCAAAGTAGTCATATCTAAGCTCCCATAATGCTGTTAGTGTGCAGACTGTCTTTCCCATCCCCATATCCATAAACAGCCCAACTGCCGGCAGCTCCAGTAGCTTGTCTATGGCAAACTGCTGATAGGCGTGTGGCTTAAACTCCACCTCGCATCACCTCAATTAATAACCGATCTATCTGCTCATAACTATCTACCACATAAGTCTTAAAACCTAACTTTTTCAGCTGCCTCATTCTTGCCTCTTGAATCTTTCTAGGCTTCTCTCCTGGACGTTTCAATTCTACAAAGATCACCTTGCCTTCTGGTAGCAATACTAATCTATCTGGAATACCAATAAGTGAAGTTAGCTTAAGACTAAGTCCACCAAGGCTTTGCACCATTTTTGTAAGATACTGTTCTACTTGCCTTTCTAACATACTTTTCCCTCCCTTGGTATGTTTGGGTGAATACATTCCCATTTCTATACATTGACTATCAAAGACTACAAGCATTTT
>JAGAVZ010000007.1 GCA_017941635.1 Cellulosilyticum sp. | reverse complement strand
ATAACGCGGGCTACAGCATCATCAATAAGGGTGTAGAAATATTCAATGCCAGCTTCTTTGAATTTATCAGCATATTCAGCGTCATAAATTTCTTGGAAGATATCTTTAAAGGTATGGTCATATTTTTTAGAAATTGTATCTTTGGTTGCAAACCATAAATCTTGCTTTGTATCCAGTGCATAGTTAAAGCAACTTTTGGCAAAGCTTTCGATAGAATCTGAAATATTGTGTTGACCTTGAACCACGCCAGCGCCAGTGAAGTTATGAATCAGTTCACGTGTTTCATTACCTTCTGCATCAGTGAAAACAAGTTCAGCTTTACCTGCAGCTGGGATTTTCATTTCAGTAGCTTTATAAACATCACCATAGGCATGTCTTGCGATTGTAATAGGTTTTTTCCATGTTTTTACGTTTGGCTCAATGCCTTTTACAACGATTGGTGCTCTAAATACAGTACCATCTAAAATCGCACGGATTGTACCATTTGGACTTTTCCACATTTCTTTTAAGCTATATTCACTCATGCGAGCTGCATTAGGTGTAATCGTAGCACATTTTACAGCTACGCCATATTTTTTAGTAGCCTCAGCAGAATCTACAGTGACTTGGTCGTTTGTTTCATTTCTATAATCAAGACCAAGGTCATAGTATTCTGTTTTTAAATCAATAAAAGGTGTTAACAATTCATCTTTGATTATTTTCCAAAGAATTCTTGTCATTTCGTCTCCATCCATTTCAACTAAAGGTGTCGTCATTTTAATCTTTTCCATGTATCTAACCTCCGATTATAAAATAAGTACGAGTATGTACTTTCCCAATAAAATAACAATGTTGAGTTTGTAAAATTATATAATATTATAATATATTTAAATATTATATATTAAATGCTTATAAAAGAAAATAGGGAGTAAGAAGAGAAGTTTATCATGTCATGAAATGCGAAAGAGAAAATGCCTACTGTGTAAAAGAGAAAACTAAGTTTAGGGCGTTTAAGTAGTAAGAAAAATATAAGAGAATAGTGTAAATGATAACAACTATCAACATATTGACACTCGTATGATAATCTACTATAATAAATGCAAATGGTTTGCAATGCAAATCTTTTGCAATGCAAAATGTTTGCATTTGAAACTTACTAGAAGCATATACTTAAATAAACTGCTATAGAAGATAGCTAGATATAAAATAACATGCTAAGAACGTTATAGGATGTAAAAAAGGTGGAGGGTTTAGCAATGAGAAAATTAGGGACAATGATACTTGCTGCACTTACAGCAGGCTCACTTATGACAGGTTGTGCACAAACAACGAGTACAAATGAAAATACCAATCAAAATGTAGAGCAAAATACAAATGAAGATGTTTTACAAGTTTATACAAGTTTTTATCCATTATATGATTTTGCAACTAAGGTGGGTGGGGACAAAGTAAATGTGGTTAATCTTGTACCAACAGGAGTAGAACCACATGATTATGAGCCATCTGCAAGAAATATTGCAGGCCTAGAAGAAGCGGATGTATTCATTTATAATGGATTAGGAATGGAAAGCTGGGTAGACAAAGTTCTTGCAACTTTAGAAACAGAAGACTTATTAGTTGTAGAAGCATCAGAGAATGTTGATTTGCTAGAAGGTCATACTCATGAATGCGAAGAAGAGCATGAACACGAACATGAGGAAGTAGAAGAACATAAACATGAAGAAGAACATGAGCATGAAGAGGGTGTAGATCCACACGTATGGACCAGTATCCGAAATGCCAAAATTGAAATGGAAAATATCAAAAATGCTTTTGTAGAGGCAGATCCAGAAAACAAAGATTACTACGAAGCAAATTATGCGACCTATGCAGCACAATTTGATGCTTTAGATAAACAATTTACAGAAACATTAAGTCAATTTGAAAATAGAGATATTATTGTAGCACATGAGGCATTTGGATACTTATGTGATGCATATGATTTAAACCAAGTAGGAATTGAAGGGCTCAACTCAGATTCAGAGCCAGACCCAGCACGTATGAAAGAAATTGTTGAGTTTGCAAAAGAAAAGGATATTAAAGTAATTTTCTTTGAAGAACTTGTAAGTCCTAAAGTGGCAGAAACCATTGCAAAAGAAATTGGGGCGCAGACAATGGTACTAAATCCATTAGAAGGATTGACCCAGGAGCAATTAGAAGCAGGAGAAGATTATTTAAGTGTAATGGCAGAAAACCTAGAAGCATTAAAGATTGCCTTACAGTAGATGAGGATGGAATGAGATATGGACGCAGTATTAACATTAAAGGATATAAGCTTTAGTTACGAAGACAGAAATGTTTTGGAAAATGTTAATCTCCAAGTAAATAAGGGGGATTTTGTAGGGATAATGGGTGTTAATGGTGCAGGTAAAAGTACTTTACTCAAATTAATATTAGGGTTGCTTTCACCAAAACAAGGTGAGATTGAAATCTTAGGTCAGCCAATGAAACAGTTTAAAAACTGGCAACGTGTGGGATACTTAAGTCAACAAGTTTTAAAGAAACATCAACAGTTTCCAGCAACCTGTGAAGAAATCGTAAGAGCCAATTTATTTTCACAAATTGGCTTTTTACGCTTTCCTACAAGAAAGCACAATGAAAAAGTAAAGGCAGCACTTGAAGCCGTAGGAATGGCTGGATATGAGAAAAAACTCATTTACGAATTATCAGGAGGGCAGCAGCAACGTATTATGCTTGCCCATGTTTTAGTAAGTGAGCCAGAGCTTATTATTTTAGATGAACCAACTACAGGGATTGATCAAGAAGCCATCACAACATTTTTTGAACTACTTAAGAAGTTAAACGAAGAGAAGAAAATGACCATTATCATGGTAACACATGAAATGCAAAAGAGCTTAAAATATATTAATAGACAGATTTACTTACAGGAAAGAAAAATAGTGGAGGCTTAGACAGATGGAAATATTTCAGTATGCATTTATGAGAAGGGCGTTTATAGTAGGGATTATCCTAGCTATTATTATTCCTTGCATTGGTGTGATTGTTGTGTTAAAACGCCTTTCTATGATGGGGGATGCACTTTCACATAGCTCACTAGCAGGGGTTACAATAGGACTATTAATGGGGATTAATCCTGTTTTAGGTGCAATGATTAGTTGTATTATTGCTGCATTTGGTATTGAGGTGATTCGTAAAAAAGTACCACAGCATGCAGAGATTGCTATTGCGATTATCATGTCTACAGGAATTGGTATTGCGGGTGTGTTATCTGGTTTTGTCAAAAATACAGCCAATTTTAATAGCTTTTTATTTGGAAGTATTGTAGCGATTAGTGATTTTGAGCTTTATATGGTTATGATTATCGGACTCATTGTACTCATTACATTTATCTTATTATATAAAGAATTATTCTTTATGAGTTTCAATGAAAAAGGCGCTGAGCTGGCAGGTGTACCAGTAGGTTTAGTGAATGGGATTTTTACAGTTTTAGTAGCCATTACAGTAGCTATTGCAGCAAGAACAGTTGGTTCACTTATTGTATCTTCTATGATGGTAGTACCAGTTGCCTGTGCGATGCAGTGGGCAAAAAGTTATAAGCAAACAGTTATGTATTCAGCCTTATTTGGTGTATTGTTTATGATTGTTGGTTTGTTCTTAGCTTACTATGTGGGACTCAAACCAGGAGGAACCATTGTACTTACTGGAGTGGCTACATTTGTTATATCTCTTGTGATTAAGAAAGTTATTAAAAGATAAGTACATTAATTAAATAGATACGAAGAAAGGTTGCTACCAGCTTACAATAAGCAAGTAGCAACCTTTTTGATTTAATTAAGCTTAACATATTGATAAAATAGCGATAAGATTATCAGTTTATATCATAGGAACAAGCTTTGGATTATGAGATTAAATCCTTTAGAAGCTCATCTAGAGAGCCTACAGGTTGTCCTAAACTATAACTAGCCTGAGCAGCAGAACTTTGTAAAAGCTCGTCTAAAGAAGTATAGCCAGAGTCACCATATTTATGAATGAAGTCCTCGATAGCGGCATCAAATAGAGGTGAGTCTTGTTCTTTTAAAATGATAATCTCACGTAAGATTTCATTAAGTTCATTTTCTAATGGAGCTAAAGTGCGAGATAAATCTAAAGTTCTTTTTGCCATAAGGATATCCCCCTTTGAGTTTTAGTCGTCCCATCCAGCTTCTTCAATAAGTTTAAGTGCATCTGCTAATGAACCAGATAAGAAAGCATCTTCTTGCGATGCTTGTTGAAGCTTTCTAGCTGCAAATTTCTTAGAAGTTACTTTTTCAGTAGAAAGTTTATGGCTAGTAACTGTTTTCTTTCTCATACTTTCAGATGCTGGTTTATGATCTTTTTCTTTTGTTTGAGCTGACTGATTAGATGCTTGTGCGGTAGCTTTTTTCTCTTTTTTAGCTTTTTTGCCTGAGTCAGAAACGAAGCCTTTTGGATATTTATTACGTTTTTTAGAAGTACTTCCTACTGTTTCTACTACGATTGTTTCCATTGGTTCAAGGAAAGTATTTGTTGCTAAGTTTTTGATGCGTCCTTTAATGAGGGCAATTTCTTCTAGCGAAATACCAAAAGTACGTTCTAATACACGAATCATACCTAAATCCTTTGGTGTGATTAAGCTGATAGAAGTACCTTCTTTGCCATTACGTGCACTACGTCCAGCACGGTGTAAGTAGTCTTGTGGTGTAAGGGCAAGGTCATAGTGGAAGATGTGTGTGATATTTGCCACATCTAAGCCACGTGCTGCAAGGTCAGATGAAAGTAAAACTTTTACTTTACCTGATTTAAACTGCGCCAAAGCATTTTTACGTTCTTCTTTAGAAAGTTTTCCTGAGATAGTGGCTACTGTGAAACCATGATAGTTTAATTTTTCAACTAAAACTTTTGTATCTGTGTGTTGGCTTACAAAAACTAAAGCTTTTTGTGTGTTTGTTGTTTGAAGTAGCTTTTTAAGGTTTTCAAATTTATCACGAACCTCTGTTTTTAGGTAAAGGTGAGAAAGTAATGGGTTAAGCTCTGTTTTAGCTGCAGTTTGAAGAATTTGTGGCTCGCTCATAAATGGTGTGGCAAGGTCACGGACTTGTTTTGTCATACTTGCAGAGAATAAGGTAACTTGCACCTTATGACCAATTTGGTGAAGTAATTTCTTCACTGTAGATCCTTGGCTAGATTCTAAAAGGTTATCTGCTTCGTCTAAGATGACAGTTTCTAATGTACTTACATTGATTTTCTTTTTCATCATTAAATCTAAGATACGCCCAGGTGAACCAACAAGGATTTGAGGCTTATTTCTAAGCTTTTCAATTTGTTTTTCCATACTCATTTCACCCATAAGGATTGTAGAAGTAACTGGAATACCACTATTTTTAGCCAGTAATTTGATTTGCTCATGAATTTGGTGAGTGAGCTCATGAGTAGGGGCTAAAATAAGGGCTTGATTTGTTTTTTCATCTAATTTAATTTTTGTAAATAAAGGTAAAAGGAAAGCAAGTGTCTTTCCACTACCTGTATGAGATTCTACTAATAAATCTTTGCCTTCTAAGAAAGCAGGATAAGTTAAAGCTTGTACAGCTGTTGGATTTGTAATATTTTGTGCCTTTAAGCCGGTGATTAATTCACTATTAAGCTGTAATGACTCGAAACTAGTTTGCATGTTAATCTCCTTCGTTGAAGTTTATCATCATCATCAATGAATAGATTGTATGTCTATAAATTTATATTGATTGAAATGACTATTTAAATCGTATTTATTATACACCATCAAGACAAGATATAAAACAACATTACTTGCTAGAGGGCGACATTTTTGGCGATGTTTTAAACAAATATAGCGTGAAAAATATACAGAATGTGTCAGGATATAACAGAGCAATAAAAAATGAATGATGTTATCACATAGTATAAGCTTCCTGCATAAATTGAATTAGCATAATATGGTAAAAACCGCGGTTAGGCTTTGACAATAAGTAGGAGGAAAAAAAGTGAGGGCATTATGGTTAACATATAGTGATGTACTGATAAAAATGCTATTATGTACATTATTGACAGGATTAATTGGTTATAATCGCGAAAAAAACGGTACCCCTATTGGGATTAGAACCCATATTGTAGTAGGATTAAGTGCTGTGATTATTCAAATTACAGCCTTGAGATATAGCAATATGAATACCCAAACAGACCCTATGCGTTTAGCAGGACAGTTTATTAGTGGGATTGCTTTTTTGGGGACAGGTACAATTATCAAGGATAAGGGGAATATCAGAGGCTTAACAACAGCATCCTCTATCTTTTTTGCAGCGTGTATTGGGATTTCTGTGGGAACGGGTATGTATATAGAAGCAACATTAGTGACATTATTGGCGTATGTATTTTTGACAGACATAATGGGTATCAAGCAGTATTTGCGTACAAGTAATAATAGAATCATTACTATGAAAATAGAGTTTGAAGGAAATTGCTGTAGTTGCCAACAGGTTATTGGGGTATATTTTAAAGAGATTAATGTGAGTGTACTTTCTGTAGAGATGATTATGGCTTCTACAAAAAGCTCCAAAGTACTTTTGAAAGTCCTTGTAAATGAACAAACGACAGAGAATGATTTATTAATGAAGGCAGTAGAAATTCCATCGATATTAAAGGCTGAGATTGTACAGGGATAGCAAACGGATTGAACGTATTATAGGGGATAAGCATTATTAGGGTAAGAAATGATAGAGAAGATGAGAATGAAGAATCAAATGGATAAATTTTAAAGTAAGCAGAAATACTACTTTTAATAAGAGAAAGTTTACTTGTAAAAGGAGCTTATCCATGAGAAGAAAAATGAAAAATAAGATAGGGTTAATAGGTATTTCATTTCTACTTATTTCAGGAATGGTTTATGGAGAAACAGTGCAAGATTTAAGTTACAATAATACCAATGCTTTAGCATATGATGAAGATATTAATTACCCATATATTAGCGGATATGGAGATGGGACTTTTAAACCAGAACAAGCAGTGACACGAGAAGAATTAGCAACAATGCTTGCTAGAATTATTACCAAGAATCGTATTCCTGATGAAGAAAATCGCTATCAAGATATGATAGAGGGCAGATTTAGTACGAATGCAGTCAATTATATTACACAGCTAGGGATTATGAAGGCGACGAATCATCATACCTTTAAGCCTACTAATAATGTAAGTATCAA
This sequence comes from Cellulosilyticum sp., assembly GCA_017941635.1. GTDB lineage: Bacteria > Bacillota > Clostridia > Lachnospirales > Cellulosilyticaceae > Cellulosilyticum. The sequence goes on along the minus strand of JAGAVZ010000007.1, from coordinate 8,485 downwards.
AGAGTTTAATGAAGTAGTGGAACAGCTTTCACCTTATATTAAAAATAATGATGTAACATTGCCTACAGGAAAAGGATTTCTAACAAGATCACAGGTTGTTATTACTTTGAATGATTTGTTTAACGTACAATGTAATACCTACCATACTAGTGCACCATTTAAAGACATTAAACCAGGTTCACCAGAGTATGAGGCTATTTTATGTGCAACGCAGCCACAGGGAGAGTCAGTACCCTAGAAAAAATGACAATGAGGAAGTTGGTTTAGTTTGACTAAATGACTTCTTTTTTGTTGTATAGATTAGAAAGGAATTGTAATATAAAAGAATAAAATACATAAATCATAAGTTAGTAATCTAATATAGATGAGGCATTTATAGGAGGTGGCATAGGTGAGTAATATTTTAGATTATATTTTATGGCGTGGTGATTTAGCGTTTAATCAGTCACCTTTTAATGAGATAGATAATTTGATTTTAGCCAAATTATCCTACTTAAATTTACGTGGTATTGTAGGGAAAAAAGAAGGAAGAGGTATTCCACTAAAAAAGATAGCAGAGATTTATTTTCAGGAAGAAAGAGATAAGGAAATTAACACAGGAGATTTAATTGATCCAAATTTTTTTAAATTACTTAGACTGATGGCAGAAAGTCAGCGCTATCAAAATATTAAAATCAAGATGTATGTAGATGAAGTCAATATTGAGGAAGAAATGCAGTTTGCAGCCCTGACAGTAGATTTAGGAAATCATCAGCTATATGTAGCGTATAGAGGAACCGATGATACATTGGTGGGATGGAAAGAAGATTTTAAAATGAGTGTGATGGATATTGTGCCTGCTCAAAGAGAGGCTCTGACTTATTTAAAACAAGTAGCAATGCGCTATAGAGGCTATAAATTGTATATTGGTGGTCACTCTAAAGGTGGGAATCTAGCAGTATTTTCAGCAGTTCATGCGTCTGAAGCTATAAAAAAGCGTATTGTACGTGTGTATAATAATGATGGACCAGGATTTAAGGAAACTTTGATTGGGACGAAGGCCTATCAAAGTATAGCCGATCGTGTGGTGACCTTTGTACCACAATCTTCGATTATTGGGATGTTATTAGAACATGAAGAGGATTATATGGTGATACAAAGTAATCAGAAGGGTTTCTTGCAACATGATGGCTTTAGTTGGGATGTATGTGGCACACGTTTTGTTCATTTGAAAAAGATTAATCCAGAGGGTCAAATAGTAGATAGAACCATTAAAAGATTTTTAAATGGCATATCCATAGAGCAAAGAGAACACTTTACAAATACATTATTTGATATTTTATCTACTAATGAAAAGAAAACATTAACAGATATAAGAGAAGATAGTTTTAAAGCAGTTATTGCAATGATTAAAACTTACGACCAATTAGAAAAGGAAACAAAGAAGGCAGTAACAGATACAATTGGATTACTTTTAACAGAAGGGATAAAAAGTATTTTTGAAGTAAGAACGCCAGAGCAATGGAAAGAAAAATTTTCTTTGTTACAACAGAATAAATTAGAAGAAAAAAATAATGATTATAATAAGGTAAAATAGATAAATACAACGATTTATGTTAATATATCCTTGAATAGAATGAAAGGATATATTAACATGAAAAAAACAATTAAATTAATTCTACTTTCAGGCTGTTTAATGGCTACTGGATGTGGAAATACATCTTCTGAGATGAACAATACAAATGATAATAATGAGGAAATCGTCGTTGAAGTCGTGTCAGAAGATGGAAAAATGAAAGTGCTTACGAAAGAGTTAGTAGGTGTAAATGATGATGGAACGTATTTAGTCAAAGTTGTTGTGAAGCAAGGTAAGGAAGAAGAGATTAAAGAGCTTTTTTGCCGAATTGATAAAGAGGGAAATATCTTAAATACTTATGAAAATGTAGAATCGATGACTTGTTTTACAAATGGTCAATCAATCGTAGGAATTAGAAAGACAAATTCAATAAGTTCGGATGAAGTCACACTATATGGTGTAATGAATCCATCTGGTAAATGGATTATCGAAGCTGATTATAATGAAATTGAGCCATTAAATCAAAACTTTTATACACTACTAAAAGAGAAGTTTGATGACTTTGGCAGCTTAGGTTATGCTAAAACAGTAGTCAATAATCAGGGAGACTTTATTATTGAAATAGAACCTACAGAAACATTATTTTTAAATGATACAACAGATTTTATTTTTTATAATGGTCAAATTTATAGCTATACAGGAGAAGTAAGTGAACTGGATTTAGATTTTAGTAGGCATTATGATGAACAAGCTTATGGAGAAGATTATTATGTCCTAAGAGATGCGGAGACAGAAATTCAGTACTATATAAAGCCAGATGGTAGTATTACAACTTATGAGAATCATGATTGGAATAAAGAAAAGATTAATCCTTTTAACAATACCTACTGGAAATGGGATGAGGATAATATGGAGTTTGTGTACTATGTTAATGACAAAGCAACGGACATTAGAGATGCAAGCTCACCAGCTATGCCAGATACTCATGGGAGAATGATTGTTTCTAATAATAAAGATGAATCTTATATTGCCTGTCCAGATGGAACAATTGTATCAAAAAAACCTTATAAGATGATTAAACGTTTTAAGAATGCAGGTTATGTGCTAGCTCAAGAGTTAAGAGAAAATCATACTGGTGGTTACTGGGTTGTAGTAGACAAAGATGGTAACGAAGTAATTGGTGCAGAAGCTAGAATTGTTGAAGTAAATGATGACAGTCCTGTAGTGGGTATCAGAAACGAAGAAGGAAATGTACAACATAAATTATTAAATTTATATACAGCAGAAATATTAGATGAATTCGAGCTTATGGAAAAGTTTGTTGAAGCATTAGAACAATAAATATAAAATATAGGAAATATATGGTTTAATTAATTGATAATATAAAGTAAGTCGTTAAGTATATAGTTTGGTGATGAGCCAATATATAGTAGGATATATAATCACAAAAAAGATGACCTTGAAGTTTAAGGTCATCTTTTTTGTGATATCTATATTTGCATATAGCTTTGTTTATAAGTGATTCTATACTTGAGCATTAATTAATTTGAAACTGTATCAATTCAGTATAGAAAGTGTAGAATTAGTGATGAGCGAGCAGTAAGCTTACTTCACGAATAACTTTACAAGCTACAGCAGTTGAGGTACCACTGGCATCATAATGTGGTGAAAGCTCTACAACATCAGCCCCAACTAATGGAAGTTCCTTTAAGAGCATCAGTGCATTTAAAAGTTCTTTCATGGTAATGCCACCTGGTTCTGGTGTGCCTGTGCCAGGGAAAATAGAAGGATCAAGTACATCTAAATCAATGGTGAGATAGACAGGTTTTCCTTTTAAAGATTGAATGACACTTTCCAAACCTTTAGTATCAAATTTTCTAAGTGTTGTATGAGATTTTGCCCATTCAAATTCTGTTCTAAGGCCAGAACGAATACCAAATTGATAGATGTGTCCATCACCTACAATATCCCAAGCACGTTTCATTACAGAAGCATGAGAGAGCGATTCGCCTAAATAGTCCTCACGCAAATCTGTATGTGCATCAAAATGGATAATATGTAAATCGGGATATTTTTTGGCAAGTGCTTTAATGACAGGGAGCGAAACCAAATGTTCACCACCAATCATAAGCGGCTTCTGATCCATATTTAAAATTGTTTCTGCTGTTTCTTCAATCATATCTAAAGTGCGAATAGTATTACCAAAAGGTAAATCGATATCTCCAATATCACAAAGCGCATAGTCTTCTAAATCTAAATCTAGATAGGGAGAATAGGTTTCGATACCATAAGAATCTGGACGAATCGCACTTGGCGCAAAACGGGTACCAGGGCGAAAGCTGGTTGTACCATCAAAAGGTGCACCAAATAAAATAACCCTTGATTCTTCAAAGGCAGCATCAAATCCGATAAAAGTTTGTAATTGAGATGTATTAAGCATTGTTTAGTCCTTCCTTTACATAGGTTGGGAGCATAAAAGCACCTTTATGTAAATCTGTATTATAATAATGGGTATAAAGACCTAGACCATTCCAACGGTCAGCTTGGAGGTCTTTGATGGGGTCATACTTTTTGGAAGCAAACCCAAAGAGCCAATGACCAGAGGGATAAGTTGGCATATGAAATTGATAGACCATAGCAATGGGAAAGGTTGCTTTGAGCTTGCTATGTGAACGACGCATTTCATAGGCATCCTTTGGATAATAGGGACTTTCATGTTGATTAATTAAAATGCCATCTTCACTTAAAATACGTTTACAATGTTGATAAAAAGCATAGCTAAATAAGCCTTCTCCAGGGCCAATAGGGTCTGTGGAGTCTACCAAAATTAAATCATAGCTCTGATTTGGCATTTCCTGTACAAAATGTAGCCCATCTTCAAAGTAGAGCCTTAGGCGAGGGTCAGAATCGAGTTTACAAGCCGTTTGAGGCAGGTATTTCTGACAAACTCTCACAACACGCTCATCTATTTCTACTAAATCCACTTTTTCTACAGTATCATAGCGTAACACTTCACGAGCTGTACCTCCATCACCACCGCCAATGATTAAAATACGTTTAATATCAGGATTCACAGCCATTGCCACATGGCTAATCATATCGTGATAAATAAATTCATCTTTTTCAGTAAGCATCATAAAACCGTCTAAAGTCAAAAAGCGACCAAAGGTTTTACTATCATATACTTCAATTTGTTGATAAGGTGATTTTTCCGAGTATAGATGCTCTGTAACTTGAATAGAAAACTTTGCGTCGTGCTCATGCATCTCGGTAAACCAACAATCTGTCATAGTTTCCTCCTATTATAATGAACGATAGAACATCCACTTGTATATTAAAAATAGCTGACATCATCTAGAATGATTATTTTATGAAGTCCTAAGAGTATACCAATCGCTAGGAGCGCTCATCATAATCATCATCTAAATCGAACATTGCCTCTTGCACTTCAGTACCATAGAAAATCTCATCCATTTCACGTTTAACTTTCTTCGCAATGATTTTAGCCTCACCTTTATGAAGTTCATCTTTGGTACAGCCAAATAAGTAATTATCTAGGTCAAATTGTTTCAACTTACATTTCGTATGAAAGATATTTTCTTGATAAACATTAACATCAATCATATGATAGGCACGTCTAATATGTTCAGGAATAAAGTTTTGAATCGAATCAATCGGATGATCAATAAATAATTTGTTTCCAGCAATATCTCTAGCAAAGCCGCGTACACGATAATCGAGTGTCATGACATCTGCGTCAAAAGAATGAATGAGATAGTTTAAGGTTTTGAGCGGTGAAATCTCACCACAAGTAGCCACATCAATATCTGCTCTAAATGTGCTAATCCCTTCATAAGGATGATATTCAGGATAAGTATGTACAGTGATATGACTTTTATCTAAGTGACCAAGGATTATTTCAGGAATTGGACCAGGTGAAGCAGATTTTGCATCATGCTTAATTTCAGGCTGAGCACCTTCTGAAATTAAAATTGTTACACTGGCACCCTGTGGGTCATAATCTTGCTTGGCGATATTTAATACCTTGGCACCAATCATTTCGGTTACTGTGGTAAGAATTTGGGTAAGACGTTCAGCATTATATTGTTCATCAATATATTCAATATAAGCTTTGCGGTCTTCGGCAGTTTTGGTATAGCAAATATCATACATATTAAAGCTAAGGGTTTTTGTTAAATTATTAAATCCATGAAGTTTGAGGGTGTTTGAGTGTGAAATTTTCATCGTAGGGTCTTTTGCATCTCCTTTATTTATTTGATAGATTAAATTATAAATTCATTATACATTGAAAATTTTGTTAAGTGAAGTGTGTATAAAAGGCTTATATAGGGAAATATAGGATTAAAAAACTTGGAAATATATACTTATAAAGTTTGGGTGTAGGCAGAAATCAAAACTTATGTTAATATAGTAATTACTAATAAACAGCAGACTAGAAGAGGAAAAAGAGCTATGATTGAAAATAATAAACCCTATGCCCTTGTATTTGGGATTTCTATTTATGATATCTTTGGATTTTCATATCCAACATATCGTCCATATGATTCAAATCCAGGACAAATCAAAACATCTTGTGGAGGCGTATGTAGAAACATTGCAGAAAATATGTCACGCGTAGGCATTCCAACTAAATTCATTTCGATTTTAGGAGATGACCAACAAGGTGCAGAAATTTTACGTCAAGCAGCTAAAACAGGATTAGATATGAGTGATTCTCTTATTGTAGAAGGTGGTGCAACACCTACTTATTTAGCAATATTAGATGAAAACGGTGAAATGGTTTCAGCAGTAGTAGATACAAAACTTGCAAATGAATTTTCACATGAAGAATTAGATAAGAGAGCACACATCATTGAAAATGCAGAGTATATGTTTCTTGGTGCAGATAACCCACCATTTATTGAATATATCTTAGAAACTTATAAAGGCAAAACAAAATTTGTATTAGACCCAGTGTCTGGTGCAAAAGCTTTAAGAGTAAAACACTTACTTCACCACTTCCATACAGTAAAACCAAATCGTCATGAAGCAGAGCTTTTATGTGGATTTGAAATCAAAATACATGAAGATGTAAGAAAAGCTGGTGAATATCTTAGAGGATTAGGTATTCAAAATATCTTTATCAGCTTAGATGTAGATGGTGTATATTACAACAACGGTGAAGAAGAGGGTATTATTAAATCTCCTTGCTTAGAAGTACTTAATGTAACAGGTGCAGGAGATGCCTTCGTAGCAGGTATCGGTGCGGCTTATATGACAGGTAAAAATGTGGTAGATACAGTGAAGTATGCTATTGCAATGTCAAACATTACAATTTCAGATCAAGAAACAATTCATCCAGAAATGAGTGCTGCTTTAGTAGAAGAGTATTTAAAAACAGCAACATGGGAAGAAACACGTTTTTAATAGAATGAAATAAAAGGATTTGGAAGATGATTGAAAGGCTCCCAATAAGTTAGAGTTAAGTATCTAACTTGTTGGGAGCCTCTATCTTTTTTATATAAAAGTAATTAATTTATTATTGATTTGAGGATGACTTTAATTTTAGGGAAGTTGACTCGATTAAAAATGGATTATAAGCTTCTTACCTTATATGTTAAATGAAGAAAAAATTGATTAATAATATATAAAAGATGTGATAATATAGATTAGATAAAATATTGAATTTAATAGGAGAAGGATATGAAGATTTATAAGAAATTAGCAATTGCTTTATGTACTGGAATCCTTATGATGACACCATTGCAAGGAGCGAGTCTCAATTGCATCAATCAAAATAGTACAAACTGTGTACCAATACGTGCTATTAGTGAGGAATTTGGAGCAACTATTAGCATTCAAAATAAGGCAATTACAATTAGTGTTGCAGGAAGAGAGATTAATCTTACCCTAGGAAGCAAAAAGGCTATTGTAAATGGAGAAGAAAAAGAATTAGTAGTAGCACCACAAGCTGTGAATGGTACAACTTATGTACCTGTACGTTTTATAGCAGAGGCTTTAGGGGGACAAGTTAACTTCCAAAATGGAAAATTAACAGTAACCATTGATGGAGTAACTAAGGACTGGGATGTAAAAACAGTCAATACAAATGCAACAACAACAACTAATACAGGTAATGCCTTTTCTAAAGGTTCAAAAACAGTACAAGGGAAAAAAGTAAACTATGTGAAAATTAATATGAATGACCCAAGAGTAAAAGTTAATATTGCAACAGCTAATAACAAAGTAACAGCAGCAGCAGCCCTTAAAACATTAGCAACGGGTGCAAAAGCAAGTATCAATGGAACATATTTTGCAGCGTATAATGGGGATGTACCATTACCAGATGGAACGCTTGTCAAAAACGGAAAAGTATTACATATTACAGATATTGGGTCAACAATTGGCTTTACAGCAGACAATAAAGTGTTGATTGACTTTGTAAGAACAAGAGTACAAGGCTATGTCAATGGTGAAGAAGCTTGGACAAGTTATCGTGTGAATAGACCAGGACCAGATACAAGTGCAACTCTTTTGTATACACCTGAACATGGTGGGAAAGTAAGTGTTCCAAGTGGTTGGTCTGCTGTTGTATGTATTGATGGTAAAGTGAACAAAATTGTACATGAGTCAAGAGAAGTGCCAGCCAATGGATTCTTATTAGTTACAGCAAGACCAGAGAGATTCAATGTAGGCGATACAGTAAGTTACAAAACAACTTATGAGCCAACCTATACATCAGCAAGTGATTGGGAAAATGTAACTTATGCACTGAGTGCAGGTCCAAGCTTAAGAATTAATGGACAAGCTACAGGTGATCCCAAAAATGAATCTTTTACAGAGGCAAAGATTTTAACACAGGTAGCACAAAGAAGTTTTATTGGTGTGGATGCACAAGGATATGTAACCATAGGAACAACATCTGCTAGT
>JAGAVZ010000093.1 GCA_017941635.1 Cellulosilyticum sp. | reverse complement strand
TCTTTAATGCCTTTACCACTTGTTGCAATAATAGGAACAACTTTTACATTGTGCCCACTATACCATTCAATCCACTTTTTAGTAGTTGCTTCGTCTGCAAGATCCGCTTTATTTAAAATAACAACACGCATCTTATTGCCTGCTAGCTTATCAATATCTGGATTCTTTGTACTATAAGGCGCACGTGCATCCAACAACTCAATAACGATATCAACAAGTTTTATATTTTCTTCAATTAATCTTTTTGTTTTGGTCATATGACCAGGATACCATTGAATGAGTTTTCCTTTGCTCAGTTCTTTATCCATTTATTTATTTCCTTCCAACTTCTATAGATTTTATCGGTATAAATTACTTATTTATTTACCTAATGATACGAGCTTATTATAAGCAATACAGTTTATTTACATACGATTTATTCGTACTTATATTTCAAAATAAGTCAATTTTTTCACACATCTAAATAATAAAAAAAGGACTTAAAAAGTCCTTTTTTTATTATTTAATTAATTCTTTAACTTTAGCGTTTTTACCTACACGGTCACGTAAGTAGTTAAGTTTAGCTCTTCTAACTTTACCTAAACGTACTACTTCGATTTTTTCAATGTTTGGTGAGTGAAGTGCCCAAGTTTTTTCAACACCTACACCGTAAGAAATTCTTCTTACTGTGAATGTTTCACGTACTCCACCGTGTTGTCTTTTAAGAACGATACCTTCGAACATTTGAACACGTTCTCTGTTACCTTCTTTGATTTTTGCGTAAACTTTTACTGTATCCCCTACGTTGAATGCAGGTACTTCAGCTTTAAGTTGTGCGTTTTCGATTTCTCTAATAATTGGGTTCATTTTGTATTCTCCTTTTTTCATAGATGTTCTTAACAATTAATTGACAGAGGACCATCCGTAATAACACTTAACAATTATAGCATGTCTTGTTTCGTTTTGCAATCTTTTTTTGCATACTCTTCAATAAATCGTCTCTCTTTTTCGGTTAAATCTGCTTTTTCCAACAAGTCTGGACGCTTATGATACGTATTGATAATCGATTCTTGTCGTCTGTGTTCTTCAATTTTCTTATGGTTTCCTGACAATAAAATCTCCGGAACAGACTTTCCATGATACACAGCTGGTCTTGTATAATGGTAGTACTCTAATAATCCTTCAGAAAAAGATTCTTCTTCAAATGAAGCTTGTTTGCCTAATACACCAGGAATCAAACGCATAATACTATCGGCAATCATAAGAGCAGGAAGCTCTCCACCTGTAAGAACAACGTCACCAATAGAAACTTCATCGGTTACAATCTCATCAATTACACGTTGATCAATTCCTTCGTAGTGACCACAAAGAATCACAATATTATCTTCTTTTGAAAACTCTTCTGCCATTTGTTGATTCCATGTTTTGCCATGTGGTGTCATATAAAGCACACGTGGTTTCTTACCTTCAGCTCGCTCTACGATAGACTGATAACAATCATAAACAGGTGGCGCCATAATAAGCATACCAGCCCCTCCACCGTATGGATAATCATCCACTTGATTATGTTTATTATTGGCAAAATCTCTAATATCGACAGACTCTAGCTCAATAAGTCCATTCTTTTGTGCTCTTCCCATCATACTATAGCCTAGTACTTGATCTACCATATCTTTAAATAACGTCATAATAGTTATTCGCATAATTCTTCTAACCCTTCTAATAAATGCACAGTCATCTTGCGCGCCTCTATATCTACTACTTTAATAACTTGTTTAATAGCTGGTAAAAGTAAATCTTTTTCACGATCTGCTTTTTTTACCACATAAACATCATTGCTACCTGTTTCAATAATATCTACTAATTTACCTAAGAAACGTTCTTCTTCTGTATAGACTTCTAGACCAAATAAGTCGGAAATATAATACTCATCTTTCTTAAGTGGCAAACTATCTTTGCGATCAATCTTTAAAGTACTTCCTTTTAAAAGTTCAGCAGCATTCATATCTTCAATTCCTTTTAATTTTAAAAGTACAAAATCTTTATGATAGCGTACACCTTGAATTTCGTATGTTGTTAATCCTTTACGATTTTCTACATAGATACTTTTTAATTTTGCAAATCGCTTAGGGTCTTCTGTTGTTGGCATAATTTTTAATTCGCCTTTAACACCATGTGTATTTACGATTTTTCCTACTGTAAACATCTCATTCATTATTACTCATCCTTTTTTGTAAAAATTATTATACCCTTTCATTAATGTATCATTTTTTGACATTCTACATTCATGAATGCATTTATGAAAATTTATAATTTCCGTATATATAGAGAATAGGCTAGGGAAATCCCTAACCTATTCTTTAATGTCCACAACAACTTTCTTCGATTCTGAGGCAGTTGTTGCTTTAATAATTGTTCGGATAGATTTTGCAATCCTTCCTTGCTTACCAATTACTTTTCCCATATCTTCTGGAGCAACTCTAAGTTCAAGAACGATCTTATTATCTTCTTCTCTTTCTGATATAGAAACTTGTTCAGGGTGATCTACTAACTCTACTGCTATCATACGTAATAAATCTTTCATGGTAAGGCCCCCTTAATTCAAAGAGACCATTCATATAGAATGGTTCTCCTTAAAATTTATTTTATGGAATTATTGAACTCCAGCTTTTTTTAATAAATCTTTAACAGTATCTGTTGGTTGAGCACCATTTGCTAACCATTTTTCAGCTGCTTCTTTGTTTACTTTTAATTCATTTGGTTCTTGACATGGGTTGTAGTAACCGATTTCTTCGATAAATCTACCATCTCTTGGAGAACGTGCATCTGCTACAACGATTCTGTAGAAAGGAGCTTTCTTTTGTCCCATTCTTTTTAAACGAATTTTAACTGCCATAATTAATTCACCTCATAAAAATTTTTAATATATATTACATAAAAGGAAATTTAAATTTGCCTTTTTTGCCCTTCATTGCACCAGAGAATTGTTTCATCATTCCCTGCATTTGTTCAAATTGTTTAATGAGTCTATTGACTTCTTGGATATCTCTACCTGAACCTTTTGCAATACGTTTTTTACGTGACATATTTAAGATACTAGGATTTAATCTTTCTTCTTTAGTCATAGAAAGAATAATGGCTTCGATGTAATCCATTTGTTTGTCATCAATTTGGTTTTGAATTTCGCTCATTTTAGCACCATTCATACCTGGAAGCATGCCTAATAACTGACTAATAGGTCCCATTTTCTTAACTTGTTGCATTTGTTCTAAGAAATCTTCAAAGTTAAACTCAGCTTTTCTAAATTTTGCTTCTAACTCTTTTGCTTTTTGCTCATCAATACCTTGTTGAGCTTTTTCAATTAGTGTGAGTACATCTCCCATTCCTAAAATACGTGAAGCAATACGTTCAGGATGGAATGGCTCTAAGTCATTTAACTTTTCACCCATACCCGCATATTTGATTGGTTTATTTGTAACTGCTTTAACAGATAATGCAGCTCCACCTCTACTGTCACCATCTAACTTAGTCATGACAACACCGTCAATTCCCAGTGCTTCATTAAACGATTCTGCTACGTTAACTGCATCTTGACCAGTCATAGCATCTACAACAAGTAAAATTTCTTGTGGCTTAACAGTGCTCTTAATATTTTTAAGCTCATCCATTAAAACCTCATCTACATGGAGACGACCTGCTGTATCAATAATTACAACATCTAAGTTGTTTTCTTTTGCATACTCCACACCTTGTTTGGCAATCTCAACTGGATTTACATCTGCTCCAAGAGAGAAAACTGGTACATTCACTTGTTTACCAACTTTAATTAATTGGTCAATCGCTGCTGGTCTATAGACGTCACAGGCAACAAGTAAAGGTCTTTTACCATGAGATTTGATTGTACTACTAAGCTTTGCACTTGTAGTTGTTTTACCTGCACCTTGAAGACCTACCATCATAATGACTGTAATACCACGTGGTGCAAAGTTAATTTTACTTTGAGTAGAACCCATTAAGTTAATCAGTTCTTCATTAACAATTTTAATGACTTGTTGGCCTGGGGTTAAACTTTCAAGAACTTCATGCCCAATCGCACGGCCTTCTATTGTTTTGATAAAGTTTTTAACAACCTTAAAGTTAACGTCTGCTTCTAATAATGCAAGTTTAACTTCTCTTAAAGCCATTTTTACATCTTTATCTGAAAGTTTTCCTTTACCTTTTAGTTGTTTAAATACATCTTGTAATTTGCTTGATAATTGGTCAAAGGCCATATAACGCCCTCCTACATCTTTTTCATTAATCCATCGACTAGAGAAATGACCTCATTTACACTATTTGCAGATTCATCCTCTAGATTTTCTCTTAGCCCTTCACAAAGTCCTTTAATTTGAAGTAATATTTGTTCACTGGCTTGATACTTTGCAAACAATTGTAGCTTGTCTTCATAGTCTAGAAGCTTTTGCTCCCCTTTTTTTATGGTATCAAATGCACTCTGACGACTAATCCCATGTTGCTCTGCCATCTCGCTTAATGATAAATCTTCAAAATAGTATTCTCTTAGTAAATTGCTTTGTTTTTCAGTGAGTAAATCCTGATAAAAGTCAAACAAATAGGTTATCACTACAAATTTTTCCATTTTAATCTCCCGACCACTGTCAGCCATTTTTACTTTACACTAGTCATTATAGAGAAGTCTAACCTACTTGTCAAGCTTTTTTTCCTGACACCCATTTTTTCTCTTTTGTAATTCCTTTTAAGCTTCTTCTTCGAATAGGGCTTTTGCAAATGCATTTGCATCGAATGGTTGTAGGTCGTCCATTTTTTCCCCTACCCCTATATATTTTACAGGAACTTTAAGACTTTCGTAAATCCCTACAATGGCACCACCTTTTGCTGTACCATCTAATTTTGTAAGGATAATACCATTAATATCTGCTACTTCTTTAAATAGTTTAACTTGTTGCAGTGCATTTTGCCCTGTTGTTGCATCAATAACAATTAAAATTTCTTTTTTAGCTTCTGGATATTCTCTTGCAATAATACGAGAAATCTTTTCAAGTTCTTTCATTAGGTTTGTTTTATTTTGAAGACGTCCAGCTGTATCACAGATAAGCACATCACTTTTTCTAGATTTAGCCGCTGCAATCCCATCAAATACAACAGCTGCTGCATCTGAACCTTCTTCATGTTTAATAATCTCTACACCTGCACGCTCTGTCCAAACATTAAGTTGCTCAATGGCTGCTGCTCTAAATGTATCTGCTGCTGCAACTAATACTTTTTTACCTTGTGATTTAAAGAGATGTGACATTTTTCCAATAGAAGTTGTTTTCCCTACACCATTAACACCAATGACCAAAATAACCGTTGGGCCATTTTCATTTAACACATCACCTACTGGTTGTTCTGTTAAGAAGTTTGTGATGATAGCTTGTAATGCTGGTTTAAGCCCTGATGGATCTGTAATTTTATCCTCTTTTACTTTAGCCTTTAATTTTTCCATAATATGAAGTGTTGTATCTACACCAAAATCTGCCATAATGAGTGCTTCTTCAAGTTCTTCATATAGATCTTCATCAATATGTTTAAAGTTGCTTAAGACATCGTCTACACCTTTTAAAATACTATCCCTTGTTTTACTCAGTCCACTAAATAACCTTTTAATAAAACCTTGTTTTTGTGGTGCTTGCGGGGTTTCTTCTTCTTGAACAGAATTTTCCTTTAAAGCCTCTTCTTGAGCCATTTCTTCTTCAACTGTAGATGGTTCAAGTGTTTCTTCTAGCTCTATCTTTTCTTCTACTGTCTTCTCTACCAGTTCTTCAACTTGACCTTCTGTCTCCTCACTTGTTTCTTCTTCATTCTCAGTTTCTATACAAACGCACTGTGCATTTTCTTCTTTTTGTTCTTCTTGTGGCATATCTTCCATTAATGTCTCTTCTGCCATATCCTCTGCTACTTCGCTTGTGTTTATTTCTGTTTCAGTAACTGAAGGAACAATAGTTTCTATAGGTTCTTCTTGATTTTCACCTTCTTGAACTGCTTCCTCTAATAATTCACTTTGTATTTCTTGAGTAACCTCTTGTGTAAGTTGTTCCTCTTCTTTATGCTTTCTACCAAATAATTTTTTAAATAAACTCACCTGTTGGCCTCCTAACTACTTTTCTTCTTATCCATATATTGGTCAACATCATCTAGTTGAATAGAAAGAATTGTTGATACCCCTTGTTCTTGCTGTGTGACACCATATAATGTGTGTGCATGCTCCATTGTTCCTTTTCTATGGGTGATGACAATAAACTGTGTACTATCTGATAGTTTCTCAAGATAATTTGCAAATCGAATAACATTGGCATCATCTAAAGCTGCTTCAATTTCATCTAGAACACAGAATGGTGAAGGCTTTAATTTTAAAATACCAAAAATTAATGAAATGGCTGTTAACGTACGCTCTCCACCAGAAAGTAACGACATGTTTTGTAACTTTTTACCTGGTGGTTTTGCAATGATTTCAATACCAGATTCTAGAATATTTTCTTCATCTACTAATTCCAAATAGGCTTCTCCACCACCAAATAGCTCTTTAAATACATCTGTGAAGTTATGTGCAATAATCGCAAATTGAACTCTAAAGATTTCCTTCATTTCTTCCATAAGTTTATCAATCATTTCTACCAATGTTTCTGCAGCTTTTTCAATATCTTCTTTTTGACCTAGTAAGAATTCATACCTTGTCTTTGTTTCACGATACTCTTCTACTGCATTAACATTAACATTACCAATTTGCTTAATACGCCCCTTCAAATCAAAAGATTGTTTCTTAAGTTCAGAAATCTGAATTTCTTCTTTTTTATAGTTTAATGCCTGACTATAGGTCACCTCATATTGTTCCCACATACTATTGCCCCAATTTTGCTTCTGCATTAAACTGTTCTCACGCTTATTATCTAAACGATATTTTTCTTCTTTTAATAAGCTAATCGTTTCAGCAAGTTTGTTTTCTTTTTCGTTTAAAGCTTTTTCACGTTGCTCTAAAATGAGTTTCTTTTGGTCATATTCTTTTCGTTTCTCTTGAGCTTCTTGAATCTGAAGTTCATTTTGTTTAATTTGTTCAGCAATATCTAATGTTTCTTGCTTTAAATGTGCTATTTCTAATTCATATTTAGCAATAATATCATCAAACTGTAAACGTTTTGTATCATGAGTATCAATTGCTTCTTCTAGTTCCTTAATTTGCTCTAGCATATAGTTCATATTCTGAATCGTTCCTGATAACCCAATACGTTTTTCAGTTAATTCTTTTTCTAGAACTTCTCTTTCTATCCTTGAAGCCTTTAGTCTCTCTTCTAGCTCTAAAATAGCGGTTTCATCATTTGTAATATTGGCTTTCAGATTTGCTAATTGATCTGCTGCTGTCTCTTTCCCTCTATTAAGTTCTTCAATCGATTCATCAATATTATTGCGTTCATTGATTAATTGGAGTTGATTTTCTTTGTTAAGTTTTAAAGCATGCTTATTCTTCTCCAATTCTAAGGTATACTGCTTATCTTCATCTGTGAGTGTATTCCACTTGTCTGTTATTTTTTCATAATGAAGAATTATAGATTCTAATTCTTTGGTAACCCTATCTACCCCTTTTGTGACTTCTTCTTTTGAAATACGTAAATGGTTCAGTTTTTCTTCTGTTTCTTTAAGTTCTCTTGCACGGGAGAATAGGTTATTAGACTGATTCTTTGTACTTCCACCACTTAAAGAACCACCACTATTAAACACCTCACCTTGTAAAGTGACCAACTTATACTTGTAATCATAATTCTTAGCAATACGTGAAGCATTGTCCATGTCATCCACAATAATAATACGTCCTAAAAGGGAAGATATAATATGCTTATATTGTCTGTCATATTGTACAAGTTCGCTTGCCATACCTAAGTAGCCTTTTTCATTTGTCATATTCTTTTCTTGAATTGGCTGGCTTGGTCGTACTGTATCTACTGGCAAGAACGTCACTCTAGCAATGCCACGTTCTTTCATTACTTGAATCATATCTTTGGCATCTTTTTCATTAGCTGTGACAATATTTTGAATCGATCCACCTAGAGCTGTTACAATGGCAATCTCGTAGGCTTTAGGCACGTCTAGTAATTCACCTACAACACCAACAATTCCTTTCCATCTGGCTTGATCTCTCTTAACCACATTAAGTACTTGCTTAACACTACTAAAATAGCCTTCATTTTCTTCTTTAATATGATTAAGCCATTTTAGTTGTCTTTCTGCCTGCTGAACACTATGTGTCATCGCATTCATATCTTTTTCTAATGTTATCTTTTTCTTAGATAAAGTTTCTTTCTGATTACGTAAAGTGCTGAGTTGATTGGTTAAGTCTTCAAGTTGATCCTTTCCTTGCTTTTGCTTTTTCTCTAACAGCATAATACTCACTTCTTGATGTTGAATCTCGCTATTCATGCGTGCGATTTGCTCTTTAATTTGTTCTTTACGAAACTCCAATTGCTCTTCTACACCATCATTTTTTTGAATATCTGCTTCAAACAAATCAATTTCACGTAATTTTTGGTGCAATGCTGCTTTAGATGCATCAATATGGCTTAATAGCGTTTCTAAGCTTTTTGCAATTTCTTCAATTCTAGCTTCTTCTTGTTTAATGATACTTTCTTTAGAAGCTTTTTCAATTTCTAAACCTATACGTTTGGTTTCTAAAAAAGAAAGCTTTTCTTTTTTAGTTTGATGATCTTCAAACTGTTCCTTTTGGTCATGATGTACTTGTTCTAAAAGACGAGAAGTACTTGAGACTTTCTCATCATTTAATGCAATTTGACTTTGTCTACGTTCTTTCGCTTTTTCTAATTCCGAAATACTTTCTATTGTCTCTTCAGCTTGACGATAAATGGTATCACGTTCTATTTTTAATGTTTCTTTTTCAGCATTTTGTGTCGCCTGGTGGGCATATTGTTCTCTCAGCTCCAGTTCAACATTTATCACTTTTTGTTCTAATTCTTGAATTTCTTTTTCCAATCGATCCATTTCATAGATAAAGATATTAATATCTACTTCTTTAAGTTCATCTTTTAATTTTAAAAATTGCGTTGTTTTTTCTGCTTCTATTTCTAATGGTCCAATACGATTTTCAATCTCACCAATAATATCTTGAAGCCTTGTTAAATTTTCACGTTGTTTATCTAGTTTTTTTTCCGCTTCTTGGCGACGCATCTTGTATTTATATATACCTGCTGCTTCTTCAAATAAGGTTCTTCTTTCCTCTGGTTTGGAACTAAGCACTCTATCAATTTGACCTTGTCCGATTATCGAATACCCATCTTTACCGACACCAGTATCCATAAAAAGTTCTTGAACATCTCTTAATCGACAAGGACTCCCATTGATAAAATACTCACTTTCACCCGAACGATAAACACGTCTTTTTACAACAATTTCTGTATATTCAATTGCCACCTTTTGATCTGGGTTCTTGATTGTAAGGGCAACCTCTGCATAACCTAATGATTTACGCTTTTCTGTTCCTGCAAAAATGATATCTTCCATCTTGCTCCCACGTAAACTTTTTGCACTTTGTTCCCCTAATACCCATCTAATGGCATCAGATACATTACTTTTACCACTTCCATTTGGCCCAATAACACCTGTAATCCCTTTTGGTATATTCAGTTTTACAGCATCTCCAAATGACTTAAACCCATGTATCTCCACCTTATCTAGATACATATGTCACCTCAATTATTATATAAATTTAATGCTTTTCTTGCTGCATCTTGTTCAGCTTCTTTTTTACTCTTTCCAATTCCACGTCCTAATGATTGATTATCATGGAAAACTTCTACTTGGAAATGTTTATCATGATCTGGTCCTTCTTCACCTACTACCTCATAGTAAATTGGACTCATACTTACTTTTTGAATACACTCTTGTAATAATGTTTTATAATCTGTATAAAGTGCTTCAATGGATTCGCTTTGCTCAACTTCATTCACTAATGTTGTATGAATAAAGCCTCTTGCTTGTTCAAATCCGCCGTCTAAAAACAAAGAACCTGTAACTGCTTCAAAAGCATCTGCTAGAATTGAAGCTCTTTCACGTCCACCTGTTAATTCTTCACCTTTACCTAATAAGATGAATTGACCTAAAGTCATCTTCTTTGCCATTTTAGCTAGAGAACCTTCACAAACGATACTTGCCCTCATTTTTGACAAATCGCCTTCTGGCATATCCGGAAATTTCTTGAAGAGATATTCACTAATAATTAAATCTAGAATAGCATCTCCTAAAAACTCTAGTCTTTCATTATCCTTTACCTGATGATTTCTATGCTCATTTGCATAGGAACTATGTGTTAATGCTTCTTCTAAAAGCTTATTATTAACATAACTATAGTTTAAGACTTCTTGCATCTTTTCTAGTATTTAATGTTTG
>JAGAVZ010000092.1 GCA_017941635.1 Cellulosilyticum sp. | reverse complement strand
CATTTAAATCATCTTTTATAAATTTTAATAAAATATAAAAGTACAGAATGAAATTATCTGTAACTTTTTTGTTTACGTGCTCTTGCTCCAGGACCACCGTATTTTTTAGGTTCTGAACGTCTTGGGTCACCTACTAACATAGTTCTGTCGTAATGAGTGAATTTTTCTTTTAAATCCATATCTTGTGACCATTGTACAAGTCCTTTAGCAATTACCATACGTGCAGCTTCTGCTTGACCCATTACTCCTCCACCAACAACGTGAATGTTGATGTCCACTTCATTAGCTAAGTCTCCAGCTAATTTTAATGGTTCTTGTAATTTTAAATTAGCAAGCTCTGGTGAGTAAAGTTCTAAAGGTACTCTGTTAATTCTGACTTTACCGGTTCCTTCTTTAACGGTACCACGAGCAATAGCTGTTTTACGTTTTCCACTTGTATGAATAACTTTAACCATAATCACACATCCATTTATCTAAAAGGTAGCTCCTAAAAGTTTGGAGATTTCTCCTAATTCGATACCTTTTTTGAGATCTTTGTATTCTGCTTCAGGAACTGCTTGGAGTTCTGCATCAGCATATTCAGCAGGTACGCCGACAAATGCTTTTAAACCTTTGTATGCAACTTTACCTTTTGATTTTTTGAAAGGTAACATTCCTCTTACAGTTCTTCTAAATATATCATCTGGTCTTCTAGGATATTTAGGACCTAAATCACGAGGGTTAGAAATACTTGCCCTGTCGACTCTTTGTTTGTATTTAGCATAAGCCCAATCCTTGTTTCCAGTTAACATAATTTTTTCAGCATTAAGAATTACTACTTCTTCGCCTTCTAAAAGATTTTTACTAGTAATACTAGCTAATCTTCCTAAAACGCATCCTTCTCCGTCAATAATCATCATGTTTACACCCTATTTATTCAATGATCCTAATGTTTGATCCTTTAGGATTTGTTTCGATTATCTCATCAATTGAGATGCATTCTCCACCGGCACTTTCAATTTTTTCCTGTGCCTTAGCTGAGAATTTTAATGCTACAACATTTACTTTTTTGTCTAATTCGCCATTAGATAAAACTTTACCAGGCACTAAAATAGTTTCGTCTGCAACAGCATATCTATTTATATCAGATAAGTTTACTTCTGCAGTTCTTCTATTTGACCTACTAAGCCTATTAGCAACATCTTTCCAAATAGCTGCATCTTCACTTTTTGATTGTTTATTAAGTTTATTAATAAGTTCAATAAGGTTAGGATTAGTTTTGATAATTTTCTTAACCATTATTTACTCCTCCTTCTCACTAAAACTGATAAATTTCTCTGCTTTTTCACCTAATTTATCGCAAGCTGTTAACAATACCTCTTTAGCAGGCATTGATCCATCAGTTTCAATTCTAAATATGAAATCATTTTCACGATATCCTATGTTAATGTAACTTTTATCAGGTGCTCCGTTTGCAGCTGCCCTGTTGATAGAAGCTCTTTCACAACTTTTACACATAGAACAATTTTCAATATCCAAAATCTTAATCTTTTTAGATCTTTTATCTGATTTTAAGACACCTCTAGGACATGCATCTGCACAGTCATAATCAATGTCAACATCATCATTGAAAGTTATTTCAGGATATTGTTTATAAGCACAAACAGTGGTTGGCATCCATTTCACATGGTTTTTACCGTAGCCCACTTTTGCATAAGCTTCCACATTAAGTTCTTCATCTTCTTTAAGTTTAACAATAGGAATTGTATCGTATACTGGTTTAATTTTTGAGTCTGAAGATATGATATCCTTAGAATAAACTACCTTAGGTCCAACTTCATTAATGCTGAATGCAATACCTTGAGGCTCATACCATCCGTCATCTTCAGGTAATAATAATCCTTCAATCGCATCCAAATCAGAAACCAAAGGAGTCAAACCAAGCCTATGAGCAAGTACCTCATTAAACATTGCAGAATCGTTTCTGATAATATTAACATCTTCAATAGCTATTTTAGGAACGTTTACCATAGCGGCCCTTCTGATAGCATTTACAAAAGGTACTTCTGCATCACGAACAATGAAAACAATTTCATCATCGCTTTGACTTTTTAATTCTATCTCCATATTAAACCCTTCCACTTATACTCTTCTTCCTCTTTTACCACCAGGTCTTCCAGTACCGTCGTGAGGAATTGGAGTGATATCTTCTATTTTACCAATTTTAATTCCAGCTCTTGCTAAAGCACGGATGGTAGCTTGTGCACCAGGTCCAGGACTTCTAGGTCCATTTCCACCAGGAGCTCTTACTTTAATATGTAATCCAACGAATCCTTTTTCTTTAGCATCATCAGCTATTCTGGTTGCTGCAGCCATAGCTGCGAAAGGTGAAGCTTGTTGTCTGTCTGCACGTACAACTTTTCCACCAGACCATTGAGAAATAGTTTCAGCACCAGTAATATCTGTTACAGTAATAATAGTGTTGTTGAATGATGAGTAAATATTAGCTATACCCCATTTTTCATCTTTTGCCATAATTACACCCTTTATTCTTCTGTATTAGCTTTATTATCCTTATTATTGTTGTACTCTTCAATTTGTTTTGCTACAGGTGAAGAACGATAGAATCCAATTTCATCTTCTTGACCTTTTAATACTACATAACTTGGTGAATTGATTTTTT
>JAGAVZ010000091.1 GCA_017941635.1 Cellulosilyticum sp. | reverse complement strand
TCTAGTTGTATTTGTTGTTGTAGGAGACTCAATTATAACTTAGAAATAGGGGATATCGCTATTTTTATTGCAAAAAATAGTATAAACCCTTGATATATATGATATTTAAATTTAAAAAGTAATGTCAAACTTGACATTACCGAAAGCATCATGGAGGATTAAAAATGAAAATCGAATGTACTAAAGAAGAATTTAAAGCATTAATGGATTTAGTGTATGCAGGAAATTTACTAATTAATGGGCCTCGTAGCAAAGAAGAACGTGTTCAGCAATATGCAGATATGGAGCAAATGATTTATAAGATGGCTAGTTCATTTGGATTAGAAGGATTAGTTGAATACAGCGAAGAGTATGAAGAATATATGCCAACTCATGAATATGAAGAAGATGAATTCAATAATTATATTGATGAGTATGATACAAGTGTATTCTGGGATGAGCTTGTAATGCGTTTAGCAAGAAGAGATGCACTTAACTACGCAGGTGATGTAGACCAAAATATAACAAGAGCAGCATTAAAGCAAATGCAATTAGGTTTTGAAGAAAAGTATGAAGAAGAAATCGAAGCAAATGGAATCATGAACTTAAAGATTGTAAAATTAGAAGATATTGATGCACAAAAATAAATATTAGACAGAGTAAGCGACGAAATGAAGAAGCATTTTGTCGCTTATTTTATTAAATCTGGAGTTTAGAGGAATTAGATATAAGATAGTGTATTAAAAAGGAGTGATTGATTTTGTTAAAGATAGAAGGCATTACAAAGTGCTATGGGAAGAAAGAAATTCTAAAAGGTATAGATATAGAAATAAATGAGGGACAATGTGTAGGGATTATTGGACCAAATGGGTCAGGCAAATCTACATTGCTTTCTATTATTGTTGGGATATTAAAAGCGGATTCGGGAAGCGTGACATTAGATGGACAGATTGGATATGTACCACAGGATAATGCACTTATGGAAGAGTTAACTGTTAAGGATAATTTGGAATACTGGTGTGTTGCCTATAATAAAAATTTAAAGCAAGTTTTAGAAGAAGAAACTTATATTAAAGCTCTGGGAATTTGTGAGATGTTAGGACAAAAAGTGAAGAAGCTCTCAGGCGGAATGAAGAAGAGGGTAAATATTGCAATTGCTCTTATTAATCATCCTAAATATATTATTTTAGATGAGCCTTGTAGTGCGTTGGATATTATTTATAAAAATGAGGTGATAGACTATCTTTTAAGTTTAAAAGAAATGGGAAAGACCATTTTATACACAAGTCATTCAGGAGATGAGATAGAGAGATTATGCGATAAGATTTGTATCTTAAAAGAAGGAAATATTTTAAGAGAGGAAACTATTCCATCATTAAGAGCAACATTTGGAAATGACTTAACCTTTGATGAAATGGTATATAGGTTATTGAGATGAGACAATTTTGGGTAGGTTTGAAGTTAGATTTGAAACAGCTTAGGCAAGGTTACATCAAATTGCTTTTGTTTATAGTAAGCAGTATTATTTTGAGCATATCCATTGGTGTAGCAGGAAGTCAGATTCTATATGATGACGTATCAGTAGAGCCTTTTGGTCTTGCGATAGTGGACCACGAAGATTCACAATGGACCCATATGATTATTGGTATGGTAGAGCAAATGGATACAGTTACAAGATTGTGCAAAATCCAGAGGGTAGAAGAAGTCGAGGCAAAGGATAAACTCAAAAAAGGCGAAGTGATGGCAATTATTACGATTCCAGGAAACTTTGTAAGAGATGTAATGACTGGTGTGAATACGCCTTTGACCATAGAAAAAAAGGAGGGTACATTTTTAGAAAATGTGGTGGTCGATAAATTAATTACATCTGCAACTAAGCTTTTATCGGCAGCACAAATAGGTGTGTATAGTACATTAGACTGCTACAACATGTATGGTGATGGGGATTCAAAATCCTATGAACAGCTCCTACAAGAAATTAATTTAGTATTTATAAAAAGAATGCTTGCTAGAAATAAGCTTTTCTTGGAAAAGGAAATTGTAGCCACAGGAAGTTTGGAGCCATTTGTATATTACGTATTATCAGGATTTGTCATCATGATGATTTTAAGCTTAATGTTAACAATACATATTATTGAGCCTATGAATAATAGGGAGTTATTAATGCGTTACAAGGTGGCAAAGGTAAAGGCACATCAGATTATATTACAGAAGTGGTTAGCGTTAACACTATTTTATATTGTACTTGGAGGAATAATCTTAACGGTATTAGCCTTAGCTAGTAAATGGGTAGGAATGAATATGACATGGCGTCTAAGCGTAAACGGGATTGTAGGTGTTTTAATAACATTTGCGACATTAGCAGCAATAGGTGTTTTGATTGCATTAATTTTAAAACGGAGTGAAGCTTATGGATTATTTTTGTTTGTATTAGCCTTAGTTCAGGCTTTTTTGTCAGGAGGATTATTACCAAGTGCTTTTATGCCAGAGTATATCAATAAGCTCGGGTATTTTACCTACAATAAATATGCAATTAGTTTGTTGGGGAATTTAACAGGCGTAAGGTGTCATTTGAATGCTTATCTAGGAGCAGGCTTGATATTGATAAGTAGTTTGGTCATAAGCTGTTTGATTCTAATAAAAAGAGGGGTGACTAGATGAAGTTTCTCTGTGTAGCTATAAGATTAAAGATGAAGGAGCTTTTTTATAACAAGGTATACATAGCGGTATTAGGGCTATTGCCATTGATTGTTGGTTTGATTGGAATTTATGGAAGTGTATGTGCTACCCAAGCACGTTTAAGGGCAGGTATTTATTTAGAAGAAGAGACAATACTATCCAGAAATTTAAGAGACGTATTATTACAAGATGATAGTATTCAATTTATAGAATTTGAAACCAGCGAGGCGATAGAAAAGGCTGTGGCTACTTCAGAGATTGAATGTGGTTTTATTATTCAACCGTCTATTGATGAAGCAGTTAGTAAAATTGGGCAAGAGGCTAGTATAGTAGCATTAGTTTCACCAGCTACAGTTGCTAGTGGACCAATGCAAGAAACAGTGTGTGCAGCCTTCTTTAGATTAGCAGCAGATGAAATTGCAATAGAGGTTTTGCAGGAAAAGGCGTATATGAGCGGTGTAGAAGATTTGGAGAAGATAGTAGAAGAGCAGGTAGAAAGGTACTATCAATCAGAAAAACTGATGGAAGTTGAACTGATAACGAGTAATGATGGAGGAGAAACCCTGGGAGAAAACCAAAGTCGAGGTGAAAAAATGGGCATCATAGCATTTGGAAAAGGTGTTATTGGTGTTTGTATATTTGTGGCAAGTCTTCTATTGGGGGCGAAGGGGGCAAAGGAACGAAAAACTGCATTTTATAATCGTTTTAAAACAACAGGTAAATCCATGCTGCTAGTAGACTACACAAGCATCACAGCAAGCTGCATCTATCAGATTATATCAGGCGCATTAGGGTTAATTATTTTATATGGTTTGATGAAAGGGATTGTGTTAAGGAAAATAGTAAGTGAGTTAATAGGATTGACCATCTATATTATCTCAATGAATAGTCTAATTTTTATGCTGACTAAACTAATAAAAGAGGAGCAGATTTGGTTAGGAATTACACCAGTACTCAGTATTGCGAGTGTGATTTTTTGTCCAGTTATTATAGATTTTGGGAGCATACAATCTATTTTGAAGTATGGCAGTTATTTCTTTTTGCCTTCCTATTATTTATATGGAAGATATGATGTACTAATAGGTGTCATCTTGGTAAGTAGTAGTGTTTGGCTTAAGAGTTTAGTAGGACATGTCGACATATTAAGTAATAGAGAAGTCGGTATGAGGTGAGAAAATGATAGATGCAATTAATGGAAAAAACTATAATAGTTATACCTTTTTAAATGAATCATTACAAAATGTTGCAACAAATGAAGTTAATGAGTCAAAGGAAGCCATAGGAAAAACACAATTTGATATACAAGAAATTTTAAATCAAATTAATGAATATACATACTCGCAGCAAGATAAAGAAGCAGTTAGTGAGGACTTAGTAAAAGATTTAAAGGAACAATATAATCTTAAGGAAGAGGATGTTTATGAGCTTTACAAAAGAGGAGTGGATTTGGAGCAACTAAGCATTCAAGATATAGCTTATCGTTCTCGTAAGCAGGAGAATGAGGAAGAAACAAAAGCTAAAGAAGATAATGAAAGTCTAGAGGAAAAGATTGAAGTCATTAAAAAACAAAGTGATAGTATGTATCTTCATGCTTTAAATTCTAATGGGCCAATTACAATTAATAGTTTATATGAAAATAGTTTTAAGGGAGAACTTAAAAAAGGGATTAGTCAGTATACAAAGGAAGATGTGGATAATGTACTGAGTATGAATGGCTTAAAAGCTAATGAGGGGAATGAGTGGGCTGCTAATTTACTCATGATGTATGATATGGGCGTTAGTCCAACGAGTATTAGTAGATTACAAGGTATTCAATCAGCAGTATCAGCAATTGATACCAATTACTCAGGAGATGATGAGTTAGTAAAGGATGGACAAGTTCAGTATCAACCAGAATATGTAGATCGTATCACAGATGATTTGGGAATGGTGACAGATGAACATATTGAAAAGCTCATTGAAGAAGGTAAAGAAATCAATATCAATGAATTAAGGGATAGCATTCATAAACATGCAAGTGAAGCCTTAGATGAGCATCAAACAGGAAGTTCTAATCAGAATTCTAATCAGGAGCAAGGCGAAGGTAAAAAAGGCGAAATGCTTCAACGTGTAGATGAAGTCAAAAGACAGATTTTACAAATTACCACAAAGCTTACTGTGGAAGCAGCACAGAAAATTAGTGAAACGATGCCACTTGAAAGTAGCAGCTTACAAGCAGTAGCAGATGCACTTACTAAGATGGAACAAGAGATGGCTATCTCAGCCCTTGAGCAAGTGAACTTACCTGCAACTGAAGAAAATATATCTACTATTACCAATACAATGGATGTAGTAGACAAGATTAGTGAAAACTTTATGCCTACTGTTCAGATTGAGATTGAAACAGGAGAAAATACTACTTTAAATGAAATTAACGCAGCGATATCGGAGGCATTAAATGCTTATCGTGAAAATGAAACACCAGTAGAGACACGTTTTGGTGAAAGTATTAAAACTGTAGAAAATCAAATTGCACATCTTTTAGAGACACAAGGTATAGAAGCAACCACAACCAATATAGAAGCAGCTAAAGCATTGATTACAAATGGAATAGAAGTATCAGCCGAGCAAATTCAAAATATCCAAGATATTGTTTTAAAACTTAATACATTCTTAGAAGAAATGACACCAATTCAAGTAGCATCAATGCTCAAAGAAGGATTTAATCCATATCATGCATCAGTTAATGAAATTTTAGCATGGATGTCTGATTCTAAGGTTGAAGGTTTAAAAACTAGCGTAGCAGAAGCAATTGTTTCATTAGAAGCAAGTGGTCAGATTAATGATGAGCAAAAAGAAGGTATGATTGGTCTTTATAGAATTATGCAGGCTGTAACTAAACAAAAAGAACAAGTTATGGGATATCTATATAGAAATGAATTACCAATGACTGTAGAGAATCTCCAAATTGCTTCTAAATATGTCAGAAGTAAAAATCGTGTTCAAGCAACGATTGATGATAATTTTGGTGAAGTAGAGAGCAGAACTGAAGCTCAAAATACAGCAAGTAAGATGCTAGAACATAGTAAGCAGGCATCTGAAAAAACACTTGAAACCATTAAAATGCTAGAAGAGATGGAACTTCCTATTACAGAAGAGAATGTAGATAAAGTAAGTAAGATGAGTGCTTTGTTATATCCATATATCAAAGAGCAATTTAAGAAGAATGTAGGAAAATTTGATGGGATGAATACCTTACCTGATAGTTTCTTGGAAAAGATTCAAGTGGCACAAAACACCAATACTCAAGTAATTGAAAGCATGCTAGAGCAAGACATTCCATTAACATTATCTAATATATATTGGATGGAGAAGATGAGTAGTGAGCCAGAAATTTATGGAGAACTGTTAAATGATAAAGGGCTTTTAAAAGAAGGCTTACCAAAAGACTTAGAAGAATTAGAAGATCTTCTAGAAGAAATTGCTACTAAGGCAAAAGAACAAAAAGAAGAAGCTACATTAACAGGTCAATGGAATGATTATAGAAACTATAAACAATTAGAGGAAGTTGTTCAGTTCCAAAGACAAAGAATAGAGAATGAAGGCTTATATCAAATTCCATTCATGATTGATGGGGAACGTAAATTAGTGAATCTGTATGTTCAGGAGGATTCATCTAAGAGTGGTAGTATAGATGATGGTTCTCATCTTAAGGCAATGATTAGTTATGAAACTAAGGCAATGGGCACAGTCAAGGCCTTTATTGAGATGAATGGTGAAAATCTTGGTTATAGAGTAGAAGCAGAAAATGCACAAGACAGTGAGACTTTAAAAGCGCATGCAGAAACATTACTAGCAGGGCTTAAATCTATTGGATATAACGTTAATTACAGTGCATATGAGCAAGAAGAAAGTGCAAATGTACAAGCAGACAGTGTTACAATTCACAAGCATGAGGATAGTAGCTTTGAACAAATTATTTAGGGAGGCTTAAAGATGGAGCAAACTCAGCAAAAGAATAGTCAAAATGCTCGTTTACCAGAGCAGGGTGATTCTTTAGCAAAAAAGAAGCGACCTAAAGAAGATATTTTAGAGATTGTAAGGCAGTTTATAACTTATTTTGAAGAAACAGATAGGAGCAAAAGGGAATGATAACTGTATCGAATATAGCAAATGCTTCTAGAGGGGAGCTTTTATGTATTACTTATGAGCTTTTATTAGAGCAAATAGAATTAGCAAAAGAAAGTGAGCAGATTCAACAAAGAAAAGAACATACTCAAAAAGCTATTAAGATTATACATATGTTAGTAGGTGATTTAGATTTTAGCATAGAATTATCACATGAACTATTTCGTATCTATGTTTATGTACAGGGTTTACTAATTAATGCGAAGCAAAATGATAAATTAGAGGAAGCATATCGTTTAATTCATAAAATATATGAAGGCTATAAAAGAATTTCTGCGGAAGAAGAAGGCAAAAAGCCAAGCATAGCCAATGCAGAAGCTATTTACGCAGGATTTACTTATGGTAAACAAAGTGTAAATGAATTCACGATGGGAAATCAAAATAGAGGCTTTAAAGCATAATAAAGAATAGTAAAAAGTAATAAAGATAACCTCTTTAAGTAAGAGAGAACAAATACATAAGGCAATGAGTTAGACTTTTTTGGCGTAGCTTATTGATATGGGTTCAAATTCTTATTTAAGGAGGTTATTTTTGTGTGCGTATACTTCTAAAATCGAACAAGCTGCATATATATATTAGAAAATATTGGACTAAGGAGGTAAAGGGAATGGGAATACAGTTGCTATTGGGGACAAGTGTTGTGATTTGTGTATTAATGCTATTAAGTAGCGTAACAAAAAGTAAAGTGATAGGCCTTATAGGAAGAGCTTGTATGGGCAGTATTATGATTGTAGTTATGAATTGTTTACTACCACAGTATGTAATAGGAGTGAGTTTATATACAATAGGATTTACAGCATTATTAGGTATGCCAGGATTAATGACTTTATATCTTTTGCAAATGTTATTATAGTTATTGATAGAATTGTTCATAAAATTGTGGGTAATAAAGATAAGTTGTTGATAAGTTGTTTATAAGGTGTTATTAAGATGTTATTAAGATGTTGTTAAGATGGGGAAAAAGTATGAGGTAAATGTGGATAAAAAATATAGAAAATTATAAAAGTATTGAAAATAAAGGAAAATTTGTTGACACTTTATGCACAGTTGTGTTATTATAAATGTGGATAGAGGTGTGGATAAAGATATCGCACAGATAGCTTTATAATCATCTTATCTATGAATTAGTAATAACATATCAATCCCTTTGGTCCTATACAATGTATAGGATCCTTTTTTGTTTCCAAATATAGGTATAAATGTGTCTCTAGATGTATAAACTATAAATACCAAAGACAAGTATCATAGAGATGGAGGAGTATATGCATATTTTAGAGCGTGTAGAAAACTATGTAGAGGAAATAAAAGAAAAGCCTTATATATACAAAATCCAAAAATTAGGTATTGAAATATTCAAGAATTATATCAATGCTAATGGGCTAGATATTAGGGAAGAAGATTTTCATAAAGAGCTACTCGATAAATTAATATTACTTTGGATTCCTAGAACTAAAAAATATTTAAGCGAAGCAGAAGTATATCAAGTTATATATACCATACATGATATATATAACTATATTAATAAAGAAAAAGAAATTTCAACAATTCTAGAAGTATATGGGGAAGAATATATGCGCATTTATAAAGCGAAGAATTTACTTCAAAAGATGACTAAAGACCCTGTTATCTCAGTGGACCCAATCGTTATAGACTTAGCCAAATACAAAGAAAAGAAGAAAAAATCAAACTATGGAGAGATTGCCACCACATATGAACAGGCTCTTTTTGAAGTAGAAGAGTGCAAAGAGGGTGGACAAGTTATTTTGAATAAGGTAGCACAAGGAAAAACATACAAATTATTATTAGAATACCCTGCTTATAAATATTTAAAGAAAGGTGACTTAATACACGCTATTATTAAAAGAAGACTATTTTATGTGTATTGGGAATTTGAAGAAGTTAGAGCATACTATTTACCACAAGCAGTAGAATTATTAAATTTAACTTAGGCAATAAGAGTAGTTATGGTTATATCATAAGAGTGCATGTGCTATCCATACAAAAGCATATTGGATATAGGAATAAGAGTGAGTATAACATCATCATAAAGTTTTATAAAAATTGAGTTCATAGTGATTGAACTTCTAGGTCAAATAAGCGTATAATAAGTTATAAAAATAAGAATCCACATACAAAAAAGTATTCCCTCCATAAAGTGAGTCAAAAACGTTTTATGGAGGGAATTCATTAGATAAAAGGTATAGAAATAGAGAGGATATACAAGATGAGAGTTACGTTATTATTAGCGCAATGCACATCAGATTTATTGCAGCGTAGTGTACAAATTGTGACGAACGTTTTGCAGGAACTAGAAGTAGAGATACATAGAGTTGAATTACATAGACTACCTTATTTTGAAGGTAGTAAAACAAGACAGATGGATAGTATTATGGCATCTGTAGAATCAAGCGATGGTGTTATTGCTATTTCAGCAGTGCCATTGATGGGGATGCACGGAGCGATGCAGAGCTTTTTTGATAATGCTACACAATACGATATGAAATGTTTTAATAAACCAATGATGGCAGTAACATATAGTGAGTGGTTGGGTGAACAAGAAGCTGCTCAGATGATGCAAAAGTGTTGGGGGATTTTAGGCGGATCGGATGGTGGCAATATTTATATGAATAAAGCTATTGTGTCACCAGAAGTACTTGCACGTTTGGAAAAAGAGGTGGAAAACTTCTATCGTCTAATGAAACAAGAAAGACCGAATATTGGAAGTAGTGAAAGAGCATTATATTATAATATAAAACAAGGTCATATTGGACAAGGCTTTAATGGAACATTTGTTACAACTACAGAGAAAAAGCCAGAGATTAAAAATTTTGCAGATATTGTAAGAGAGGATAGTTTTGCAGGTCGTATGAATTACCATAATCAAAATTATAATAACAACAATTATCAAGAAGAACCTCTAGTACAAGTAACAACACCTACATGGCAAAGTCAAAATCCAGTACAAACTATGCAGCCTTCACAGCAAACAAATAATACTCAGGTAGTGAGAAATAGTGAAAATAATAGTCATCGCATTGATATAGCAACTAAGGAGCAAACTATCAAGGAAATTGCCCAGCTTTTAGAAAAAGAAACAAGTGAAGATACATTCCAAAGTATGCAGTCAGGAGTTTATACAAGACCACCACAAGTACTATCAACCAATAT
>JAGAVZ010000090.1 GCA_017941635.1 Cellulosilyticum sp. | reverse complement strand
TTTTAAATTTTGGATTTCTTGGACAGAATAATAATTGAGCTCTAACATGTGATGTCCCCCTGTTTTATATTTGGTGTAAAGGTAAGATATCACATGATTAGGGCTTATTCTACTTGTAAATTTAACTAGCACAACTCGTTAGATTATCAATATTTAATTTGTAAGTCACATCTTTACGTTCTACTATGATGGTTACTTTTTCTCTTAATTCTTCATCTTCTTTAATCTTTGTAATCAGTTCTCTTGTTGGATTAATGGCAAATGGGTGTCCAACCATTTTGAGCATGGTGAAATCACCTGCTGTATCTCCATAAGCATAGCTTTGTGATAAATCAATATTATATTGCTCTACTAATTCTAAAATCGCTTTGCGTTTACTTACAGAATCCCACATTGGAATGACTTCTCCTGTGTATTTACCATCTTCACCACATTGATAGATGGTTCCTCTACAATCATCTAAGTCATACTTAGCAGCCATCTCTTTTACAAGCTCATATGGTGAACCGGACACTGCAATAACTTTGTTACCATTTTCCTTGTGCCATTTGATTTGCTCTCTTGAAAAAGTATATACACGATCACCTTTTTGTTCTATAACACGTTTTGCCACATAGGCAATATGATATTGTTGAATGTCTTTTGTCTCTTCTGTATAGATATCTACCATCTTTTGGAGGTAATTATCGTAGTCACCGATACGCTTATCCCAGTCCTGAAAAGCAGGGCGTACTTCATTATACCATTTGCTTCCGTCAATTAATTCATAGTTTACGAGTTTCTTAAAAACTTCTGTAATAAGTCCCTCACGATAAATTGTTCCATCAATGTCAAAAAATGCTGCAATGTTCTTCATGCCCTACCTCCTAGTACTCGCTTTTTGTATTTGTACTATCATGCCATAAACAGTTTTGTTTTGCAAGACCTTATTTCCTTCATCGTTATGGTCATCTTTTATTTCACTGTGCAATATTTTTCATAAACAACACTATAATCTCTTACTTGATATTCTTTTCTAAGTGCTTCCATCCAATCTAGGTTGAAGTTTGTTAACTTCTCAATCACATTCACAATATCACCTTGGATGACATTACGTGATAAATCTGCATTGGCACGTTCCAAACCTGTTACACCATCTTGGAATAAGTTCCTGTTATGGTGCTGAATGCGGCTAATCTCTAGAAGGGTCTTATAAATTTGTTTTAGGCCTTTCATTTGTTTTTTATCTATATCAATACTGAAGTGATTTTCTCCCAATGTAAATTTCAGCTCAATGTCTAAATCCATGGTTCCTGCTGTTTCAATGATCACATCTGTTAATGCATATTCTTTAAATTCATAACGTTTTACAAGACGTTTTTTCTCAAGCGCTGATTTACCATCCACATGGATAAGTCCGTAGTTTGTAAATACATACTCATCTGACTTTGACTTAATAACATAATAGATTTTTTCACCATCTTCGTGGATAATAAAATCATCACCATCTACTTTGTCAAAATCTTGCACATCAATAATCTTACCAATATCAGATAACCCTAAAGTATCTGATGCCACTCTTCCCAAAAATCCTCCTGCCATTATATACTCCTCCTAGTTTTAATATACTTAACCTTTTTTAGTGATTACCCCATCAATAAGCTATATTATTTCCTATTAAGCATACATTTTGCGTGTTTGCTTTAATGGTTATACAGTCCTATTGTTAGGGTTATACTTATTTTATATGATTAAGCTTCTATTGACTATAACATATTCCTACTTTGAGCATTGTTTTATACTTTACTTTTTAATATTCTTATCTTCTAAAAGCTGCTCAATATAACCGTTGATATAAGGAGAATCTCCTAACAAATGTTTGATTTCTTTGCCTTCATACGCCATACGTAAGATGGCATTTCTCTTAATCACATTTTTACCTCTCCAGCCACATGATGTACCACTGATTTTTTGTTTAAAGAAGGCATTATCCATACTTGCGTAAACCGCTGGATTTTCTTCCATATAAACAAGTGTTGCAAACTCTTCAAGCCCACTTTTTTCAGCCGTTTCATTATATGGACACTGTAACTGGCAAAAATCACATCCAAAAATATTTCCTTTCAGAAGTTTGATTTCCTTCATGCTCAGCTCTTTCTTTTGTGTAAGGTAAGATAAGCAAATATTGGGGTTACATCTATTTTTATTAATGGACTTTGTTGGACATTCTTTTAAGCAATTCTCGCAAGTGCCGCACTCCACATATTGTCCTAATTCTTGATGTCTTCTTTTCTCCTGACATGGAATCTCTAAATCCATGATGATTTCTCCCAAGAAAACATAGGAGCCATACTTCTTCGTAATGAGCATATTGTTCTTTCCAATAAACCCAACTCCTGCAAGATAAGCAATATAGCGCTCTGGCAGAGTGTTACTATCTACAAAAGCAGCTGCCTTCCCGCCTAAAGTTTCAATAAAACTTATGATTTGTTCTAGATATTTTTTTACTACTCTATGATAATCTAAGCGCTTAGTATAAATTGAAAAACCATTATCTACATCTTCTACTTCCTTTGGATTATAGGGAAACGCAATGGATAAAATCGTCTTGCCATCTTCCATATAATGAGATGAACTAAGGCGCTCTTCAATTTCTTTTGGTTCAAATTCATTTTGCAAATGCTGCTGTTGTCTTTGCTGATAGAAAATTTCTAATTCATCAAATTGTCTGCATGGTATAAAACCAAAGCAATCTAACCTCAACTGCTTACAGAATGCCTCTATCTTTTGTTTGTTTTCTTCTAATTTAATCTGATTTTCCTTTAATTTTACTTGATTTTCTTGTGACATTTTTAATTGGTACCTTATCTCTTTTTGCATTTTCATTATGTCTTGTCTTTTTCATACTTTACTATTTATAAGTATGGCTTACTTTTTCAACTTAAAGACATGTTGATCGTTCTTTTACGCTTCTTAACAATTTTTTGAGCTTGCTTATAAAGTCTTTTATAATACTATCATAACCTGTTTACAAAGAAACTTCTATCACCTAATTAAAACAAATTAAAAGCCTCTATAAGTACACAATATATGTAATGTCCTTATAAAGGCTCAAAAAGATACTATCCTCTATTTTGTTCTGCCACTAAATGTTCACTGCTAAACATCTTTCTAAGGGTATTCTTTTCAATCTTACCTGTCGGATTTCTTGGAATATCTTTAAAGTATACTTGGCGTGGTCTTTTATAGCGTGGTAACTTCATACAGAATGCATTGATTTCCTCTTCTGTTAAAGTATAGCCTTCTTTGACCTCAATAATGGCAGCAGCAATTTCTCCAAGACGTTTGTCTGGCAAACCTATAACTGCCACATCATGAACGGCTTCATGCATTCTGATATAATCCTCAATCTGTACAGGATAAAGATTTTCGCCCCCACTGATGATAACATCTTTTTTACGGTCTACTAAGAAAATAAAGCCATCCTCATCCTCTTGTGCCATATCACCTGTATAAAGCCAGCCATCTTTTAAAACTTCATTAGTGGCTTTTTCATCGCGATAATAACAAGTCATCACACCTGGGCCTTTAACAATGAGTTCACCAACTTGCCCTTTAGCAACACATTGTCCCTTATCATCTACAATCTTAACTTCCCAACCATAACCTGCCTTTCCAATCGCACCTACTTTATGAACATTTTCAACACCTAAATGTACACATCCTGGCCCAATGGATTCGCTTAAACCATAGTTGGTATCATATTGATGATTTGGGAAGTACTCTAGCCACTTGCTAATCAAGCTTGGTGGTACAGGCTGTGCTCCAATGTGCATCAGTCGCCATCTTTCCAAATCATAATCCTCTTTTTTAAGTGCCCCACTATCTAGGGCTTCCAAAATATCTTGTGCCCAAGGTACTAAAAGCCAAACAATACTACACTTTTCACTAGCAGCTGCTTGTAATATGTATTCTGGTTTTGTACTTCTTAAAAGTACTGCCTTCCCCCCTGAAATCAAACTACCAAACCAGTGCATCTTGGCACCTGTGTGATAAAGAGGTGGAATGCACAAAAAGACATCCTCTCTTGTTTGACCATGATGCTTTTGCTCCACCAGGGCAGATTGCATCAAACTCTTATGTTTATGCAAAATAGCCTTTGGAAAACCTGTGGTACCAGATGAAAAATAAATGGCTGCATCATCTTCATCTGTAAGTGTAATATTAGGTGTACGACTTGAACAGTTCGCCGTTAAAGAAATATAGTCCTCTGCAAAGGTTGGACAATTATCCCCTACATAAAATAATAATCTATTTTTACTAATTTCATCTGCAATCTCTTCCACACGACCAATAAACTCTGGTCCAAATACTAAAATATCTACTTCCGCAAGCTCCACACAATATTTAATTTCATCTGAAGCATATCTAAAATTTAACGGCACTGCTAAAGCACCTGTTTTTAAAATCCCAAAGTAAATAGGAAGCCACTCTAAGCAGTTCATAAGCAAGATGCCTACTTTATCTCCCTTTTCAATGCCTCTTTCTAGAAGCATATTGGCAAAGCGATTTGCCTTTTCATTAAAAACATGCCAAGAAATTTCTCTACGATAATGGCTGACTGGATTAGGTTCCATCAGTTCATACTCTTTCCATGTGACACGTCTTTTTTCTTTGACCTCTGGGTTAATCTCTACTAAACAAATTTCATCTCCATATTTCATGCTACATTCTTCTAATAGGTTTGTAATTGGCATAATCTATTCCTTTCTCAATAGCATTTAACACTCTTTTTATTAATGTACCTATTATTTTTACAATTATCAATATTTTAAGACAACTTTATCGCATATGTCGATTGTTTTTTATATTTTTTGTTTATAATGACTATATCCTCTGTTTAATTTTGTCTGCTTTATCAATCAATCCATTAAACCTACTAATCATCTATTCTCCATTGTAAGTTTTATAAATAGGTTCATCTACCACTTTAATACCTCTATTTAAACAAAGCCCGGTAGATTAAAGTCTGTTCCCCCTATACTTTTCAAGATTCCCTTCGTAATCTATTCAAAATATATTCCAATAACATCCTTTCAATCCACCAAGCTTTTGTTTTATCTTTGATGAAACTTCCTATGTACCTAACGGTTTAAAAAGTAAATGGCTAGATTTAAGTACCCTGCAAAAGTTACCCAAATTAAATAAGGTATTTGCAAACGACTTGCTGTCACACTAATTTTGTTAAAATTCACAATCATAGCTAAAATCAAGAACCACAAGACAAGTAAGATGCCAAAAGCTAATAAATAGTTATTGAAGTCGAAAAAGACAATGGTCCATAAGAAGTTAAAGAACAACTGGAAGATATAAATGCTTAAGGACTTCTCTTTTTCATGAGATGATGCATTAGACTCATAAATCATATAGGACGAAATCCCCATTAGAATATAAAGAATCGTCCATACTACTGGAAACAACCATGCTGGTGGTGATAATGGCGGTTTAACGAACTGCATATACATGGTCATGCTTTCTCTTGTTAGGGCTGCTGCTAAAAGCCCTGTGCCTACACTAATGGCAATGCTGATTAAAAGATTTTTTACTTTAATAGAGCCGATCATGGTTTCACCCCCTCTTGTACACTATATGAATGGAAGATGGTTTTCAGACCCAAAAATAAAGACGCTCCATGTTGATCCTTCTCATGAAACGTCCTCCATATGGTTAAATCCATTTCCTTATAATCCTGATTCAATTCACCCGCAAAATCATACCCAAACTGAAATTTATCTCTCTAAATCAATATCTATTTTGTACTTATCCTCAATAAGTATATAATTTACTTTATGCTCCCTAGCAAGTTCTAAAATCTGTCTGTTATCCTCTATCACAGATTCTAAGGTACAGTAATCATCATCTAAACGATTTTCGATTATATTCGCATATCCTTTTATATCAGCAAAATGATTTCGTATATAATCCTCACTCATTACAAGACAATAATATCTAATATTATCGAGATATTCATTTTCAAAATCCTTTGCCCAATCAAAAGGAATATAACACCCTTCAATAATCAAATTCTGCTTATTCTCTATTGCTGTCTTAATCATTTCACGAACAATAGTCCATAAATACGCAGTCAAGTCAGAATCATCACTTGTTGGAGTGAGTTCTGTATTCCCACTTCTGATTAAACCCATTTTCAAATGGTCTATTGAAAGATATGGGTATCTATATTTTTCGAGCAATTTCTGAGCCAGTGCTGTTTTACCTGTATGTGATGCACCTGTTATCAAAACAATCATCGCCTTACCTCTTCTTAAAATTCAAATTCACGAATTGTATCATTCATCTTTTCTCCTTGTGAGCGGTTATAATAGTATAACTATACGCATTAACAGTTATTATACAAGTATCTATATCGATATACCAATTCTCTCCATCTCTTGTCATAACAGCGTCATTTGAATTGATTGTATGCCCTATATATATTTCAAAAAAGACATGTTTTAAAAGTTATGCCAGTCCGTAAAGGTAAAATCCTCGTCCAGCTGATCATACGCCCCACACATGACCTGATTATCCCATGAATCTGAACACTGAAAAGAAAACTTGTTACCATCTAACGTCAAATATTCTGGGCTCACGCCTTGAATCAAGGCATCCATGTTGAACATAGGGAACATTTCCCTAAGCCTTGCCTCCACATCCGTCTTTTCTAATGTATGATTATTGGGTGTGTCATCATACTCATCATACAATGCCTCCATTTCCCTCCAATAAGGCTCATAAATCACTTCCGAATAGTCTTCTTCCTGACACTTCGGCATCTTCTCTTCAATATAAGCACCTTCTATTTCCCAAAACGCATTACCACAGTCAACCATATTGCTAAATACATTCACCAGAAAATTACTATTGATCTGTCGAATACATTCCTGCACCTTTTTCTCCACGGCATTATAGTATTCACCAATTGCCCATGACACTGTTTCCTCGTTCAACTCCTTGTCCTTCAAATAGGTTTCCAAAACATGCCACTTATAATGTTCTTCTGTATAATCCTCAATTACCTCTTCATAAGTATCTAAAATTTGGATTTGACTGCTTCCGAACGCTTCATTTACATATGTACCTGCAATCCCCAATGCAAAACTACCTTTGATTACAAATTGATCGTCTATTACTTTTACCTCAATCATCCCTTATCCCCATTCTTTAATATATTTTCAAAATCCTGTTTCTGAAGAGTCCCTTCCTCAAGCAACTCCTCGATAAGTGTTTCCAACTCATCATCGTCCATTAACTCTAGTTCTTGCGGATAATAATAGTCCTCTTCATAATTATACGCCTGCCATGCAATATAGAGAACGCAAGTCAATATGGAACCATACTTGTTCGCTAGTTCATAATCCTCAATTTCCATAACAATATCCGCAATCGCTCTTCCATGACTGGATGCACGCTCTAGAATGTCAACCTTGGAAATCTTTTTTTGTCGCAGCCACTCTCTGCAAAGCTCGATGGTATCTCTGCAAAAATCATAATTCTCATCCTTTAGGGTTATACTGCCTAAAGAAATTTCAGCAATCCGTATGGCTACTTCACACTTTTCATCATCTATATAATTAGTCAGTTGCATTTATCAGTTTACACCTCGCTTTTCAATAATTGTTACCGGTCATACTCCAGTCTTCACCTATTCTTGAACAATTTCATTTTTAAAATCTATTTCTTTCTACACTTATTTCACTTATCCTTTCAATGAAGAAACTTCAAATTTTCACTTTCATCTAACACACTCATTATATGAAGATTGTTTTCAGATAAAAAAATAAAGACGTTCTATGTTGATCCTTCCCATGAAACGTCCTCCATATGATTGATTTTATTTAACGTACAACGAACTTAGGCTTATCCTTATATAGAATAATAGCCATATTCACATAATACTTCATAACAACGATTGACTTCCTCATCTGTAAATAACTCTGCAAATCTTCTATCCACTACTAATGCTTCCATTGTCAGTTTAATAAGACCCGCTTTTTTTAAAATCTCGAATTCATCTGCAAGTCTACTCTTTTCTTGCCACTACGATAGGCTGATAGAATCCTGTTTCATCTGAGAACTTCCACTCAACCTTACTACAACCATGCGCAAGTAATAATTTTGTCATTTCTTCTCTTCGTGTAGCCCTATACTCACACTCAAATTTACTGACTTGTAATGTTTCCTCATCGTCAACGATATACTGTGTAAGTTTATAATTATCATCATTCCATACCCATGTTTGAAATGACACTCTCTGCCCCTTATCTGTTTTATGGATATACGGTGGCGAGTATGGTGGTTTTTCCATCAACAAACTATCGTAATCTCTAATACTTGCAACAAATATACCGTTGTTCTCGATTTGATTTACGATACTTTTGATTGCCAATTCCAAGTCATGACTCGTTAACATATGCGGTAAAGCATTATCCATTGCAATAACAATATCAAACTTCTCTGTAAATGTATCTGATAATGCACAAAAATCTGCTTGCTTGAAACAAATCTTTACATCATTCTCTTTTGCCCTTTTTTCTGCTTCCACAAGTTCTCCATCGCTTATATCAGAAGCCGTTACATTATATCCAAGGGTAGCAATCCCAATAGACTGTGTTCCTATTCCGCAAGCACAATCAAGAATTTTTGCTGTATTGTCAAATCCATTACTTTCAAATATCTTATGTAAGATTTCTGCTTGTTCTCGTGTAGTTGCTTTCCAATCAAGAAACAATTTATCATATTGAGTAGCCAAATTATTATAAAATGTTTGTGTTATACTCATATCATTCTTTCCGTAAAATTCAAATTTTCGCTCTCATCGAACACACAAATTATACCACGATATATACAATTCTTCTACATGCTTTTTTACCTATGCAGTGTGCTGTGATGCCTTAACATCATTCTCCAGCATCCTCTTTATCTTGTCTTTCATGTTTTC
>JAGAVZ010000089.1 GCA_017941635.1 Cellulosilyticum sp. | reverse complement strand
CTGTAGTTTTACCAAATCCATTAGGTGCATGTATAATCTTGATTGATTCTCCCTTGGCAAAATCAATTTGATAATCATGCAATCCATATAGTCTTTCCACTTTTATTTGCGTTATTTTCAATTTTCTTCCCCCTTTTAGTCTATATTTCATGTCTTATACATAAATATATTATAACATTTAATTTTTTCATTCATATAAGTAATGTTTATTTTATCATTTAACATTTCTTTATTTTTATATTAACCGTTTATCTAATTTATAATGCTATTTTTTTATCTTTGTATACAATTTTCATAACATTTAAATAATATATTTGATAATTCTTTCAACTCGTAGTATATTGTTTGCATAGGATAAGATAAATAGCTATAGATTAAGGCGGATTCTAACTTAGGGGGAATAAAAATGGTAAAAAAAGAAAAACAAATCATTGAAAATGCTAACGAAACAACTGTAGATTTGACTCTTCAAGAACCAGAAACACCAACGGAAGTTACACCTGACGCACCAGCTAAACCTAAAACTAGAAAAACAAAGTCTACCACTACTAAAAAGACAACAGCGACATCCACTAAAGCTACAAAAACGACAAAAGCGGCCAAAGAATCAAAAGAAGTCATTAAAGAAGTTGTGAAGGAAGTTGTCAAAATCGTGACACCTGAAGTTTATCTTCAAGTTGCTGGATTTGAATTTAGTTCCGCAAGCTTTGCTGATCAAGCTCGCGAAGCATGGGTTGCTAGTGGTCATGATGAAAATGAAATCAAGTCATTAAAAGTGTATATCAAACCAGAAGATCAAGCTGTTTATTATGTTGTCAATGAAACAGAAACAGGTAAATTTGATTTTAAATTGGATTTATAATCCATTATAAAATATTGTTTATACTAAAAAAGCCATAAAGAAGCTTATGTATTTTCATCCACTTCTTTATGGTTTTTTAATGTTTTCTATTCCTATTTTCAAGCTTTACAATCTATAGTAGACTATAAAAAATATATCACTTATACATCCAATGCAATGAAGGAGACAACTTATGCAAATTTTAAACGGACATGTCTACTTAGACACTTTTCAATTTAAAAAGACGCATCTTTTGATTAAAGGTCCCTATATTGATGCGCTTACAGATACGCGCCCTTTCACTGATTATTCTCCCCCCTTTATTGATGCCACAGATTGTTATGTCATTCCAGGGCTAATCGATATTCATTTACATGGTGCTTGTGGTTATGATTTTTGTGATGCCACTTATGAGGCACTCTCAAACATTGCAACATATGAACTCAAAAATGGAATTACAACGATTTTCCCTACAACTATGACACTACCTTTTGAGGAAACTTGCCATATCCTTAAAGCCATTACCAAGTATCATCAAAATTCCAATCCATTAGGAAGTTCAATAGGAGGAGTTCATTTAGAAGGTCCGTATATTTCTGCTAATCAATGTGGTGCCCAAGATGCCAGTGCCTGTCGATCGCCTCATTTAGAAGAATTTAAACAACTTCAAAAAGTAGCCAATGGTCTTATCCGCTATGTAACCCTTGCTCCTGAACTAGAAGGTGCATTCCCTTTTATTCAGGCTCTTTCTAACGAGATTATTCTTTCTCAAGGTCATACTTGTGCAGATTATACGACAAGTCTTACAGCGCTTCAACTTGGTTGCCGTCATCTTACCCATTGCTATAATGCCATGCCCCCTCTTCATCATAGAGAACCGGGTGTAATTGGTGCTGCTATAGACTACGGCAAAGCTTATATTGAACTCATATGTGATGGTCTTCACCTTCACCCTGCTATGATTAGGCAAAGTTTTAAGTTCTTTGATTCTGATCATATCATCTTGGTAAGTGATAGCACAATGGCAACTGGTCTATCTGATGGTGATTATACTTTAGGTGGTTCTCCCATTAAAGTCAAAAAAGGTGAGGCGCGCACCTTGCAAGGTAACCTAGCAGGTTCCACTACTCACCTAATGGACTGTTTAAGACAAGCTGTTTCTTTTGGCATTCCGCTTGAAATTGCCCTAAAATGTGTGACTGCTAATCCTGCTCGTGAAGCTGGCCTATATCACCAAATAGGTAGCATATTACCTGGGAAATATGCAGATTGTGTGATTTTGAACCAAAATTTAGAAATTATACATGTGATTAAACATGGTCAATTAATCCTTTAGAATCCATTACCTTGTCTAAATCCTTTTGTAGTCATGAATGATTCAAACTGTTATTTACTAAAAAGGCTTCTATTCAATAGAGGCCTTTTTAGTTTTGCGAAGATGGAGTACTTTATCGCATATTTTCTCAGTAATCCATATTGTAATAATAATAATTAAAGTCGCCGTTAATAATACTGCTACATAACATAAAAGAATACCTGCCAAAACTATACCATAGGCCATGCCATACTGCTTAAATACTTCTACTAAATAAAGTTTTTTTAACCACTCATGTTTACAATCTTCATGTTTACGATCTTCATACTCAAGTTCCTCTTCATCACGCTCCATATACCCCATCTCTATTCATTTTTGTAAGAAGTATATCATAACGACATGTGCTAGTTTATTTTAATTAAGATATAGGATAAATATGGAAATTGTTAAAAGTATACTATCCCTATTGAAATTGAATACAAGTATATTTATCCAAATATTAGATGTTTAATCTGTCCAGTTGCTTGATTACCAAGACATTTATTCATAAAGTATGAAATGT
>JAGAVZ010000088.1 GCA_017941635.1 Cellulosilyticum sp. | reverse complement strand
TGTTTATCAATCTTAAGAAAGGAGTTTAAAAAAGGCATAGATAGACATTATTTATTAATTTGTTTTAAGAAAGGGAGATAGCGAGATGAAAAAAAGTATTAAAAAATCAATAAGTAGATTTCTAACAATGCTTATGGCAGTTATGATGCTTAGTATAAGTGTTATGGCAAGGCCGATGCCAAGTGATTTGAGGGTAGCAGAACAAGCAACGACTCAAATTAGGGCGACTGTAAGAATTGCTAATGAAACAGATCTACCAACATATCCTGTTGTAGAGCCGATAGTGCTCGATAAAGAGAACTTTAAAACTTTATTTCCAGTAGAGGATGGAGCAGTTCATCAATATCAAGATATTCCAACAGTTATGGATGCACTTTACCAATATTTATTGGATCAGGGGATACCTCTTGGAGAAGGGATTAAAATAGGTTGGGATATAGTAAGTAAAGTTAATGGTGCCTATATAAA
Source organism: Cellulosilyticum sp. (assembly GCA_017941635.1). GTDB lineage: Bacteria > Bacillota > Clostridia > Lachnospirales > Cellulosilyticaceae > Cellulosilyticum. The sequence goes on along the minus strand of JAGAVZ010000088.1, from coordinate 5,986 downwards.
TGAATTTATTGGGACAGGAACAAATGTAGTAGATGCGTATTACTCCTCTGTCAAAGGGCAATCTTATTGGAAGGGTTACTCATGGGGATTATATGTGAATGGAACGAAGACGGAGTTATATGCAAGTAATCTAATATTAAATGAAGGAGATATTATTGATTTAATTTACGAATATACAGAAGAATATTGGTAAAATGTAGCTGTATATCTATTTAAGTAATAATAAAAATTTGTAGTATAGGTTTAAAGGGAGAAAGAGAGGGGAAAATGAATACTTTAAAAAAGAAAATAGCTGGATTATTAGTTCCAATATTGCTTTTGACTATACCTATCAGGCCATATGCACAAATAGTAGTAGGTGAAAAGGCTGAAAAGGCTATGCAGCTTTTAAATGAAACGATGACAACGACATCTGGTGGTCTAGCTACTACTACAGGTGGGGCTTATGGGTTAAATGAACGTATTCAAATTACAACAGATGGTGCGTATACAATTGACGAATTAATAGAGGGAATAGAAGGGTATGTAAGCAACTTAAATACAGAGGGTGAAGATGGAAGAGCACTTTTAGATTTATCACTTTATCCCTATGCTTTTAAAGCAGCGCATATCGATCCTACTCAATTTGATAGGAATGGCATAGGAGAAAGTTCTTATAAACATAGTGCAACAAGGTTACAAGAAAGAGCACCTCAAGCAGATATTGTCGGTAGAGCAGAGGCTATATTGGATGCTATTGCTTTAGGAGAGGATGCGAGTAGCTTAGTAGAAGATTTATTAAGTACACAGGCAGAAACAGGTTATTTTAAAGATCCTAACGAGACAGTTAGGCTTGAAAAGGATGGGGTTGCACAAGCACGAGCCATTTTAGCACTAGAAGCGTATTATGGTACAGATGTAGAAGTGGAGTGGCCTAATTATGAGGAAGGTAAAGACTACGGTTATGTAGGAGCACTTAAAAAAGTATTATCTATGCAGGGAGCATCAGGCGATTTTACTGGATATATTTTTAATACTATGATGCCTGGAAAATTTACTTATGTACAGGATAAAAATTTAGCTACACAACTGATTGTAGGTTTGCTTTCAGGCCATGTAGAAGATGAGATCATTCTTAAAGAAGATGGCACTACCCTAGGTGAGATTTGTCGAGAAGCAATCTATCAAGGATTAAAATTTATTAATTCAGAAACCAATACGGGGCTCAATGACATCTATTATTTAATTCCTATGTGGATTGCCTTAGGTCAACCTGAAAAAATAGAAGAACATGAACTTTTAAATAAACTTAAGCGATATAGGAATGAAGATGGTAGCGGGGGCTATCGTATTTCGAGAGCGAGTGGTGTAAAGTGTAAAGAATATGATACGCAGCAAGTCCTTATTGCCTTAAGTGATTTAAAGGAAGGAGAAGTTTCTTGGCGACGTATTGTTACACCACAAGCTAAGTCTGTACGCTCTATCTTAGAAACACTACGTGGATTAGAGGTTCCCCATGTAACGAAGGTGGATATAGATTTGCCTACACAAGGGGTACAGGGCACTACGATTAGTTGGGAGAGTAACCATGAAGAAATTATTACGCCTGATGGAAAAGTGGTGCAGCCAAGTTATACGACACAGGTTACACTGACTGCAACCTTTACAAATGGTGAGGTAGAAAAGCAAAAGACTTATGTTATCAGTGTAGAGGGAACTGAACAACCTAAAGAAGAAATCCTTTTAGGTAAGGCATTTGAAAGTTTTTATAATACTTATGGTCAAGATATTTCAAGTTTAGATTATAGAGGGACCTTTGTTCTTGCAAGTAGTAATCAAGATAACTCTGAATATACTTTGTATGACGTTAAAAATCATAAGGATGGAGACTTTACACAGTATACAGCCACAGATTATGCAGGCGTAATCATGCAGCTTATTTTAGAAGGAAAAAATCCCTACTATTATGAAGGTATTAATTATATAGCGTTATTAGAAGATTATTTACAAGTACACCCTATCCTAGGTGTAGATGATGAAGGAGCTTGGGCAGTTTTAGCTTTAGATGCAGCAGGGGCAAAAGTCTCACAAAAGCAAATTGACCAGCTTGTAGAAGTAATCCATAGTGAAAAAGCACCTTTAAAGGCTAAAGGGTTAAGCCTAGTTGCACTTATGCAGCATGAAGAGGAAGTAGGGGAGACAACATTAGATGAAGTGATACGTATAGTGCAAGCTTATGAAGTGAGAATGGGGAGTGATGCAGGTACCTTTAAAGAGGGTGAAAACTTTGATTTGGAGACACATGCCTATGTTGTTATGGGGCTTGTAGCAGCAGGTGAAGATTTAAGTAGGGCACCTTATGTATGGGAAGAGAAAGATCCTATAGATATTCTAGGTAGAGAATTAGAGAGCATTAACCTTGCTAGGATCATTGCTTTAGGTGATTTAGTACAAGGAAGCAATATTTGGCAAAGAATGGATTTAGATGCTAATAAGGTTAAGGATTTAGGAGATAGAGTCAATGCATTACTTAAAACAGATTTAAGCATCTATGATCAATCCTGTGTAGAATCACTTAAACTAGCGTATGACAATATGAATAGTATCTTAGTGGTACAAGGTTCTATCAAAGGTTATGGTGAGCGATACTTTGCTTTACAGCAAGCATTAAAGGATATATTAGCAAGTACAAGTCTGACTGAAGAAGAACTTTATACACCTGAAAGTTATGCAGTATATAAACAAGCTAAGGAAGATTTAAATGCACTATTTGAGAAAGAGGAGATAACAAGTCATCAATTAATAGAAGGTGCTCGAAATGTAATAGAGGCTTATAAGCAGTTAGAACTCAGAGATCCACAAGAAGATGTCGTGCTTAAAATGTTTAGCCTAGAATTAGAAGGTATAGAAACAGTACAGAGGATAACTGCTGAAACTTCAATAGCTCAGGAAGAAGCTAAACTTATTTTAGATAAGACACTTAAGGGAATGGAAAAAGAGTATGGAAAAGATATTTCACGACAAGGCTATTGGGGTGTTTTTAGACTAGCAAGTGCAGGTATTGATTTGACAGATTATAAAGTTTATGATGTGACTACTCATAAGAATGGTGATTTCGGTACTTATCAAGCAACAGATTATGCAGCTATTATTTTACAATTGGTGATTATGGGAGAAAATCCTTATAACTATAAAGGCATTAATTATGTAGAAAAGTTGCAGGCTTTAGAAAAAGTAGGAGGTGTTTATGGACCTTATGCTAACAATATTTGGGCGTTGTATGCACTAGATGCAGCAGGTGCCACGTATAATGAGGCGCTCATTAATATTGTAAAAGATCAAGCTGCTGATGATACTTTTGATTTAGATATGAGAGGTTGGGCACTTATTGGTATTCAAAATCATAAAGATGTTGTTGGTCAAGCAGAAATGCAAGAGATTATTGATTCCTTCAAAGATAGGCAGGTACAAGAAGGGGAATACCGTAGTACCTTTGACCATATACAATACCAAAACCAAAATATTAGCACCCATTCTTGTGTGGTAGCAGGGCTAGTGGCAGCTGGAGAAGATGTAACAAGTGAGAAATGGACCATAGCAGGGCAAAATCCACTTGATATTATTAAAAAAGCCCAGCTAGACGATGGAAGATTTATAGCAATACCTAATATGGATTTTAAGGATTTTGACAAAGACGCCATTATTGCACTAGGCACTATTGTCCAAGGAACAAATGTATGGCAAAGACAATATTTAACAAGAGCGCATTTAGATGGTGTGATAGAACAAGCAAAGCTGATTTTGGAGGGAGATGTAACTAGTTGTCCTAAAGAACAAGTAGAGGCTTTAAGGTGGACTTATAATGAAGCTATGAGGGTACCTGAAGGAAAGATTAAAGGGTATGGTGAGCATTACTTTAGACTCAAAGAACTTATAGAGAAAATGACTTCTCATAAACTTCCTTACTTTACAGATTGTGCACTTTATACAGCTGAGAGCTTTAAAGTCTTTGAAAATGAGGCAATGGCTCTTACTATTGTAACGCATAATGCTAATGCAACAGCTCATGAGATTTATGAAAGATGTCAAGCCATTATTCTAGCACATGAACAGCTTCAAGAGGTAAGTACGCCAGGGCCAGACCCAGATCCAGATGATAAGGAAATGATTACGGTTACCTTTGAGCTGATAGGTGACTCCGTTCATGAAACAGCAGATAAACATGTAGACTTTGAGACATGGATACCAGAAAGGTCAATTACTGTACCAGAAGGTTCTGTTGTATTTGATGTTTTCCATAAAGCGCTAAGTGAGGCAGGATTAAGCTATGATGAATCACAGCCGGGGTATATTGGAGGGATTCAGTCACCAAGAGGCGAATGGCTAAGAGAATTTAGTAATGGTATTCATTCAGGATGGATGTATACAGTTAATGGAGATCATCCACTTTATGGTTTAAGGCAGTATCCAGTTTATGAGGGAGATCATATTGTGTGGCATTATACAGATGATTATATGAAGGAAGAAGGCTCAGAACATTGGGGAAGTAATACAGATGGCGGAAATGTAGTAGGGCAATCTGCAACAGTTACGCTAAGACCTGTAAAAGTCCAAGGAGGTACAGCTTACTTTACCTTTGAATTTAATCAGAAAACACAGTTTATCAATCAACTTCAAAGTAACGATAAAGAAGATAGCCTAGCACAAATTAAAGTGGAGTTACCAGATGAAGCAGTAGGTATAAGTCTAAAATTACCAAGTGAAGTTGTAGAAGCTTTAGGTCAAACACAGCATACTACGTTGCAGATTGTAACAGAGTGGGCAACCTTTACATTAGATGAAAAGGCACTTAAGCAAATGGTTAAAGAGGCAGATGAAAAGGCAATTGATTTTACGCTTAAACAATTGCATCAAAAGGATCTAAGACAAGAAATTAAAGAACAAATAGGTGAGGGTACTACCTTGGTCTTTAACTTACAAACAGCTCAAAAAGATAGTTTAAGTTTAGGAGAAGAGAAGATAGAAGTTGCTGTGCCTTATAAGCTTAAGGATACGCAAGAACCTGAGTACTTGAAAGTATACTGGGTTACAGAAGATGAGCAGTTACAGCTTATAGAAGGTAGCCTTTATGATAAAGATACCAAGACAGTTCTATTTAGGACCAGTAACTGTGGCGAATTTATAGTCCTTTATGAAGAACCTAAGGAAGAAGGAGCACCAGTTCATCACTTTACAGATATTGAAACAAGTTGGGCCAAAGAGTATATCGAATATCTTATGGCAAAAGGTCTGATTAAAGGAAAGACAGAAACGACTTTTGCACCAAATGATTGGATAACACGCGCTGAGTTTGTACAGATTTTAGCTCATATGAGTCAAGTTGATTTAAGCTTATATACAGAAAGCACTTTTCAAGATGTTCAAGATATAGATTGGTTTATGCCTGCTGTAGCATGGGCGAAGGCAATGGGGATTGTACAAGGAAGCGGTACTTGCTTCAACCCACAAGAGACCATTACACGTCAGGATATGGCAGTGATACTCTATCGCTATATGAGCCAGGTACAACATTATACTTGGGACAACGCTACAAAGAGAGAGCTTTTTGCAGATGATAAGGTCATTAAAGCTTATGCAAGAGAAGCTGTTTATGCTATGAAAGCAGCTAATATTGTAGATGGTAGAGAGCATGGCAACTTCGCGCCATTAGCTCAGGCAACACGTGCGGAGGTAGCAAAAATGATAGCACTTTTATTACAGAGTTTAGAAGAATAACAGCATTAAAAAAATTAAGGCTTATAAAACTTTAGAGAAAAAACTTAAAACGAGTAGCCTTGGTAAAAAGGCTACTCGTTTTAAGAATAACAAAAGTATAAATATTGACATTAAATTAAAATAATTGTAATATGGAGAAATGTTATAGGTGCTATTTTACATAGCTTAATAGGGAAACAGTTGAGAGTACTGTACGGTCCCGCCGCTGTAAGGGGGAGAGCTTATCAGAAAG
>JAGAVZ010000087.1 GCA_017941635.1 Cellulosilyticum sp. | reverse complement strand
CGACATTCTGATCCGAAGTCAGACGCTCTATCCAGCTGAACTACGCGTGCTTATTAAACTTATTTTAGCATATATGCTATAGTTGTTGCAATGGTTGAAATACTTATCATTTATAATTTCTTATTCAACTAGATTATATACAAGTTAAAATGATACACCTAACCTAGTTAAAATTCAACTAGATTAGGTGTATCATTTATCTATCTAATTCTAATACTCTATCTATCATTACTGCTATCTCGGCTCTTGTAAGCATCTTTTTAGGCATAAATACTCCCTCTGATGTCCCCTTGATAATATTACTCATATATAAAACACTTACACTTTCTTTTGCATAGTGTGCTATCTCATCATAGTCTTTAAGTATTTCTTCCTTTTCTATTGGTAACTGTATACTTAGATAATCTAACACTCTTGCCAAGATAACCGTTGCTTCTTCTCTTGTAATGAAACACTCTGGCCTAAAGGCCTTATCTCCATATCCTTTAATGATAGCTCTATGATAGAGTGTATTGACATATTGATAGCACCAATCTTGCTCATCTATATCTGTTAAAGGATTCTCCAAAGCTTCTTGACCTAGGTCAAATGCTTTAACAATTATCTTAGAGAATTCCCCTCTCGTTATATAGGCCCTTGGTCTAATCGTATGATCTTCGTAGCCCTCAAAAATACCCTTTATTACCAATTTTTCTAATGCTTCTTTTGCCCAGATAACTTCTTCTATATCTTTATAGATAATTTTCCCCTGATTAGTATCTTTGTTATCTACCTTCTCTTTACTACTATTGTTACTACTTTCCCCATTACTTTCTGATTCTTCTTTGTCTGGAGGTAGGACTGGTATTGGTACAGGCACATACAACGATATTTTATTGAATTGAATAGACTCATTATTCTGTCCTACTTGAGTGCGTAAGTTAAATACATCCCCCTCCTTTAGTGATATATTTATAATCTTTTGACCTTCTATGTTAAGCCCAGTTTGAGGGAAGAAAATTGTTCTAATATATTGCCCATTAATAAATAACTCTAAGATATTATCCTTCTTTGCTATATAGTGTACTACAACTTTATCTGTTTGTTGCATATTTGTAAGTTCTACTTGATTGTCGTCTAACTCTATCAAAACTTCATCATACTTCGGCTCGTCACTATCTTCTAATGCATTATATAAAATCTCTCCTGTTGCATCTAATGGCGCGTTAATGCCTAATAATGCAGCCATAGTGCTTGCGAAACTAGTATTATAGATGTGATCTGTATAGGTATATCCCTTTTTAATACCATTCCCCCACATGAGTGAAGCAATATGCTGAGCTTCCTCCTCTAGTGAGTCATGCTGTCCTCTTGCTATACGGAGTTTATTAGTCATGTGAAAATTATAAGGCACTTTAGGTGATACAATGAGGTCTGCAAAACCTCTTTTTGCTCCTTTTTCTAGCATTTCTTCAGGTTGCATCACTACACCTACATAAGGCTCATCTTTTAGCGCCTCCATAATCTTACTATTTTTCTCTCGTATAACTGCTTCATCTTTTTCACCTATATAAGATAGTTGTGCTTGAAGGCCTACAGTAACCAGTGCTATGTCTGTTCCCTCTGAAGGTTTTGCAGGTCCTGTTGTAGGATGAAGCGCTTCGCATTTGAACCCTTCACCTAGTGTTTCAATTTCTTCTATAAGTATATCTAGCTTCGTATAAGTTCTCTCATCTTCTATCCCCTCTTGCATACCAAACTGAGCCATACCATGGTCCGCTGTAAGGACAAAACTCATCTGATCATAGATACCCACTTCCTGACACGCCTCTATAAAATGTCCAAGCTTCCTATCCATAACCGCCATTCTAGCCATAATGTTTTGCATACGTCCCTCTTCAGTAGTTGCCATTTTGATACCATAGGCATCTTTTTCATTATGTCCAAGAGCATCTATGTCATCCATATAGAGTGCAATAAATCTTGGCAGTTCCTGAAGCTTGATACCACCTACTTCACCTGTCCTTACCATTTTTATTGCTTCATCAAATCGTTCTATAGCACCATCATATCCTTCACTTCCCTGAGGGGCACTTACATAAAGTGCATAAGGATCGCTATAACTCGTTCCCCTATCTTCAAATGCAAATTGATTGATAGATACAACACTTAGTCCCTGCCTTACAACTGCTTCAGCCAAGGTTTCTGCCTCATTTAATCTGTTTGGAGACTCCTGAATCACCTCATTTAAATCTTTATTGTAGTATCTATAATGATTATTAGTATATTTAGGTGTTGTCCCTGAAGCTATAGCTGCCTGCATTGGATTTGTAATAGAAGGCATATGGGTGTAAGCATTTGTAAAGTAAACTCCTTCTGTATTCTTAATATGGGAGAGAGTAGGAATAATGCCCTCTGCTTCCGCTCTTTCTAAATAATACTGTGCAAATCCATCCCAATTAATATAAACTACAATATTACCATCTGGTATATCTTCTCTTAATTTATACATAATGTGCAGTTGCTTCTCTGTTATTTGACCTGCTTCATTTATTGCCTTAAGTGTAATAATATTTTCTCCTTTATTCAAAGACACCTCTGCTTTAAAATTGCCGTTCTCTTCTAAAGGAATACTTTCATCATTAATAGTTAACTGCCCTACAGGTTTAACAACTCCCTCTATAGCAATAACCTCCTCATAGACAATTGCATTATCCTTTGGTGTAGTAATTGTAATTTCCGGTGCTTGCTCTATATATTCAAATACCCATGAATTTCCCTCTACATCCTTTGGCATATCCATATCTAATAATGTACATATGGTGGGAACTATATCTATAATACTTACTTCGCCATCAACGCTTGCCCCACTTGGTATGCGATTACCTGATACAATGCAAAATACATTTCTATTATCTAAGTGATCTACTCTATAAAGACCTGAACTCGCAGAACAAAAGGTCTTACCTGGTGCAGGGTTAAGAAGATAATCACAATAGTCTTTAGAAATACCTAGCTCCTCTGCTGATAGCACTTCTTTAATATTTTGACCCATATTAGAATTTGCATCTCTTAAATAGCTAAGCACCGCTACTTTATCTTCAGTTGTAGCGAAATCTGTAAAATATAGCTGTGCATACGCCATAATATATTGCTTGATAATAACTACTTTTGCATCTTGTGAAACATCTCCTCCACCTAATTCAATTGCCTTTACCCCAACATCTGCTGTAATCTTTTTAGCTAATTCTGCTGTTGTAACTTTGCTTTCTGTTCTATACACATTACTTAAAGAATTAAGAATAATGGTTGTCTTAGAGGAAATCCCTTTTTCTCCTAGCTTTTCTATAATTCTACCTAGCTGCGCATCTATTTTTTTAATAATTTCTGCTACTTTTGCATCTGTGGTAGCATCAGCCTTATTCCATCCCGCCATCTTCACATCATTAGAATAACCTGTAATCAATTGCGGAATCTCATCCTTCTCTAATACCTGTAAAATATCTTCAGTAATTTCTTCTATTCCAACAAGAGCGTCTCCTTTAGCATGATGATCGATGAGCTTATAATCTTCATTCTCACTAAAGATACCTCTACCATTTATACTTTCTCCTGCTAAATTCCAACCCGTTGCAAATACCTTTGCATTATATTCATTATAGAGCTTTTCAAAAATAGTCTCCGCATTCATCTTATTGGCTTCACTTGCATTATTAATAACTTTATTTTGAGCTCTATCATAATAACGATACAAAAATTCATTTTTTGCTGGACTTGCTCCTGTTAAAAAAGCTGCTTGTGAGCCCCCATAAGAAGGAATAACAGTCTTAACATTTGATAACCTTGCTCCATTTTCTATGATCTGGTCAAGATAAGGTATCTCTAAGTTAAACTCCATCTTAATACGGTCATACATCTCATGGGATAATCCATCTACTATAACATTAACTACATAGCCTTCTCCTAAAGGCTTTCCTGTTTCTCCTTCTGAAACCCGGTCATAAGTTGGTTCTGGAGGATAATTAATAAAATCCCAACTCGTTCCTTCACACTCTGCTGGCTCTGATACACCTAAGTACTTACAAAGAACTGGTACAAAATCCTCTATAGTATATTCACCATTCTGGATACCCCTATTATCAATTCCCTTCCCTGCTAATAAGCAAAAGATTTTATCTACACTTAAGCTATCTACTCTAAAAAGATTTGAACCTGCCCCACAAAAACTTATACCTTTTACAGGTTCTATAATATAGTCAGCATAATCTTCTATTCCTAACTCACTTCCCGTATAAATTCCCTTGATTTTAGGGTGAGTCTTTAAATAATCTAGTACTGCATCCTTATCTTCCTTACTTATCTTTTCTATGAAACTTAACTGGAGGTAATCAGTAATATAGTTTTTGACAAGAGCGCCTTGTTGCAGCTCAATAGCTGCAGGTGTGGTTGTAAGTTGGGCTGGCGTCGTTACAGGTCTATCTCCCATCTGCTTTACTTCTATCTTGCCTTCTTTAATTAACTGCCTTCCTGTTGCAGTTTCAATGTCCTTTATGAGATTTTCTACCGTGTACTTGCTTCCCACTTGGTATACATTAGAAAGAGAATGAATCATAATCACGGTGTCCTCATAAATCCCTTTTGCCTTTAAAGCATTTATAATACGCCCTAATTGAATATCTATTTCTTCTAATGTAGCTTTCAGATTTTCTATAGTAGTTTGGTCTGCTGGTTTACTCCAATACAGCATTTTTATATCATTGGAATAAGCTGTCATAAACTCTGGTGGATACTGGTCCATAATAGCCTTTACTAAATCATCTGTTACACTTTTAATAGAAACAAGCTTATCTCCTAATGCTTTTTCTATAAGGGTGTTTTGAGTATCTCCAACCGTTACACCTCTTCCATCTATTGAGGTATTCCCAAAAGCCCATCCTGTTGCTAGTACTTTAGCATTTGGCTGCTCCTCTTTAATCTGCTCAAAAATAGTTGTTGCTTTCATATGATAGGCATCTTTTTCTACCGTATTAGTATCCTTATTAAAATATCTATATAAGTATCCATTCGTATTAGGACTAGCTCCCGTTAAAAAGGCTGCTTGTGAACCTCCATAAGATGGTATAGTTGTCTTAACATTAGTTAGTCTTACTCCGTTTTCAATTAAAGTATCTAAATTAGGTGTCTGAGCTCCATTCTCTTTTATCTCATTAAAAAGGTCACTCCCTAACCCATCTAGGATTACATTAATAACATAATTTTTATTAGTGGGACCTCTGTCTATATCACTTCCACATACTACATTTCCCAAAATAAGACTTAAGGCCAGAACCCAGCTTATAAATTGCTTGATGTGTAAATGTTTCTTCATTCACAACACTCCTTCTCCCCATTTTTCAACCTAATTATCAAATAAACAAAGCTAAGAAATATTTAATCCTCATTAATGATTTCTTAGCTTTTATTTATCCCTATATTAAATTGCTACCTTCCTATGTTCTTCAGATGATAGATATGCCGCCATTGCTACTTCAGCAGCTTTCATACCATCGAATCCCGTTACAAAAGGTTCCTTTTCAGTTCTACATACCTCTACAAATTCTTTTATAAGGCCTTCATCTCCATCTTCATTCCAAACCGTATCTTCTATCACATTGTGCTCTGCATCATATACGCGTTTTACCTGTCCAAAGGCTGAGACTTCAAGAACGCCTTTATCTCCTATAATCTCCATATAAACTTCTGGCCATATCTCATAATTCTTATGGTGAGCCCAGCTACAGTCAATGGTTGCAAATACACCGTTTTCAAGCTCTACATTCACGATACCACAGTCATCAATACCTTTATGATGAATGAGTTCCCCACTTTCACAGTAGACACTCTTATATTCACTATTTGTAAACCATCTAATAAGGTCGGCAAGATGTACAGTATGATCCATTACACCTCCACCACCTGATAACTCTGGATCAATGAACCACCCAGATGGAATTTTTCCATGGTTTATGCCTGTAATACAAAGGATATTTCCTATTTCTCCCCTATCTATAATAGCTTTAGCTTCTCTCATATTAGGATTAAAACGCATCGGAAAAGCTGTCATGATTTTTACTTTATTTGCTTTGGCCGCTTTAAGCATAGCGTTTGCAGCTTCTATATTAATAGCAAAAGGCTTCTCTACTAAAATATGTTTCCCTTTATTGGCAGCAGCTATGGCTACTTCACTATGCAGTTTATTATTCGTACAGATAACTACCCCTACAATATCTGTGTCTAATAGCTCTTCATATTCTCTATAATAAGTTGTATGAAAACGCTCTGCCATACGTCTTCCTCTTGTTTCATCTGCATCTGCAATCCCTACAACCTCTACCCCCTCTATTTTCATAAGTTCTGTTGTATAGCTTAAGGCATGCATATGCTCAAAACTTATAATTCCTACTTTAATAGTATCCATAATGCTCCCCTCCTTAAAATATAATAGCTTCCCCTGTACAATCTGACTCTTTTGCTGCTAAAGCAATTTTAATGGCTGTTAGTGCCTCTTCTGCTTTAACTACTGGTTCTTCATTATGAATAACAGCACTTATAAAAGCTTTAATTTCTCTTGTATAGGGTTCATAATTTGGATTGGTTGGACTATAAAGAGAAGCTGCATAATGTCCCTCATTAGAATGCTTCTTAACAGGTGAACTCTTTCTGCTATCATATTCTATTTGGCCTGTTGTCCCTACCACCTCTACCGTTGTCCCAAAAACTGCCCCATCAGGATATCCCCAACTTGCTTCAACATGAGCAATCAAACCATTTTTAAGCCTTAATGTTACTAAGCAATGATCCTGCTCTTTTGCTGCACCTTTAAGTGTTTTTGCATAAACCCTTTCTACTTCCCCATAGTAATGACTGATCCAATCAAAGTCATGGATAGCTAAATCCATTAATGGTCCACCGCTCTTATGGTAATTTCCATACCATTTTTCCCAGCTCCATTTTGGGAAACTGCCATTCCTTGTAGTACGAATCAACCTTGGTTCACCAACTTTACCAGCTCTAATAGACTCTATCATACTCTCATAAGCAGGGAAAAATCTTACTACATGACCTACAGAGAATTTTACGCCCTCTTCTTTGGCCATTTTAATCATTTCCATACCTTCTTCAACCGAAGTAGCAATAGGCTTCTCACAAAATACATGAATTTTCTTTTGCATAGCTTGCACAGCAAACTTACAATGCAAATAAGTCGGCAAACACAAATCAATCATATCCACTTTCTCATTCTTATATAGTTCCTCTACATCTGTATAGATACGAGCTCCATGTACCTTCGCGATTTTTTCTGCTTTTTGATAGTCTAAATCACATACTGCTACAACTTTTGCATCCTCTATACTCTTATAGGAATTGGAATGACAATTACCCATCATACCACATCCTATTAGTGCCACCTTAATCATTGAATCCCCTCCTACAATTGTTTATCAAATATAAGTTTCAAACTATATTTCCTAGCCATTTCATAACCCCATTCATTAGCTCCTAAAAGATTCATCGCATGTGCGTCACTTCCTATACTAAATATAATAGGTTCTAAAGCAAGATTCTTAATAACCCACTCCCGAGGTGTATGAGTCGCACCATGAATTTCATAGGCCTTTCCTGATTTTCTGAGCCTACTACCTAAATCCTTAATATAAGCTTCATCAAAAAATCTATCTGCAATCTGCCTGCATATAACCTTTCTCTCCTCATACGTTGTTCTTCCTGGAAGTAGCATCTCTTTAATAGGAAGATATCCTTCAGGATGACCTAACATATGCCCTTCGCCTTCTGCCATGTTGAGTACCTTTTGCTTATAACTCTCCCAGTAAAAGGGATTAAAGTACTGCTCTTTTTCTATCTCTCCTTTAAACTCAATATAGTGGGGGCTTGTAATAATTACATCGCACAAATTAAATACTTTGTCACTAACCCTCAGATTCCCCTTGAAATCTGTACACGTTTCAATGCCACATAGAACTTCAATCTCTTTATGCGCTGCATACGCCTTAATACGATTAAAATGCTCATAAAGATCTTCATAAGAAGCATCTTTATTACGTAATGCCTTATCAAATGGATCAAAATGATCTGTTATAGCTATGCTTTTCAATTGCCTTTCAATACTCAAATCAATAACTTCTTTGTAGTCTGCTTCTCCATCAGAGAACTGAGTATGTATATGATAATCCATGTTATTTAATCCCTGATAATGAAATACCTTCTACAAAGTATTTCTGACAAGCAATATAGATAATAAGCACTGGAATAATAGTGACGGCCGCCGCTGCCATCTTGAGATTATAGGCATCGTAGTATTGACTTGATAATTTTGCAACTGCTAATGGTAAGGTTCTTAGCTCATCACTATTAACCGCTAATAATGGCCATTGAAAAGCATTCCAACTGGAAATAAGTTTATTGATAGAAATAACTGCGATAAGAGGTTTAACAGATGGTAAAATGACATTTGTAAAAATCTTAATTTCTTTAGCGCCATCTATTCGAGCTGCTTCCAGTAATGCATCTGGAATACTGCTAATAAAGTTTCTTGCTAGAAAAATACTAAATGCATCTGCGAGTCCTGGAATAATAAGCCCTAAATAAGTATCGATCAATCTAAATTTACCCGCTAAGATATAGAGTGGAATAATAGTTGCTACCCAAGGTACCATCGTCGTTCCTAAAATGATTAAGAAAATAACATGTTTACCTTTAAAGTCATACTTTGCAAATGCAAAGGCTGCAGGTAAAATAATAAATAAGTTTCCAAACACCTGAACCACTGTAATAAAAATACTGTTTAAATAGTACCTTCCAAAGTCACCTCTTCCAAATAGCTCTATATAGTTATCAAGCTTAAAGGCTTCTGGCATTAATTTAGGTGGCATAATATAAAATTCACTAATATCTTTAAATGAAGATAAAATCATCCATAAAAACGGAAAGGCTACTAATATAGCAATCCCTATTAGCAATACATAAGTAATACCCTTATAAATATTTCTCTTTGCTTTATCTGCACTCATCTTCTCCCCCCTTACTCTATATCCATCTTAGTTACTTTATATTGAATCATAGTTACAATAAATACGATAATAAAGAGTATAAAAGACATAGCACATGCATATCCCATCTCTGCACTCTCAAAGCCTTTTTCAAAAATATAATTTACAATTGTATTAGTTGATTTCATTGGACCTGGCAACATATAAGTTTCTTGAAAAATCATAAAGACATGAATGACATTAATGACTAATAAGTATAAGTGAGCAGGTCTTAAAAGCGGCAGGGTAATATATCTAAATTTCTGCCATGCATTTGCCCCATCTATATCACTTGCCTCTTTAACATCTTGTGGAATATCTTGAAGTCCAGCTAGATAAATAATCATAGAAGCCCCAAAGCCTTTCCAAACCATAAAAATAATAACAGATATCACAGCAGTCTTAGGATCATTAATCCAGCCAATCCCACTAAAACCCAATGTTGTTAAAATATTATTAAAGAGTCCAAAAGTTGGTTGATAAAACCACTCAAAAAGTAAAGCTACAGCTACAGTTGAAGTAATAACAGGCGCATAAAAAAGTACTCTAAATAGTTTAATCCCTTTTACTTTTACATTTAAAAGAACCGCTGCTAAAAGTCCAATTCCCATTTGTAATGGTACAAATATAAAGAACTTCATCATCGTAAACATTCTAGTGTAAAATACAGGATCTTTAAAAAGTCTTATGTAATTATCAAATCCTACAAATTCTCTTGTTGGTGATAATGCAGACCAGTTTGTAAAACTAATAGGAAGTGCCATTAAAGCAGGAATAATCGTTACGATAAAAAGATATATAACTGCCGGTGCTATAAACAAATAAGGTGTCCATTTCATTTTATTAATACTTTTTGCCCTCTTTGCCAAACCACATGCCCCCTTCTCTCTCACTTTTAAATAATGAGGGAGGTTCTTATCTCCCCCCTCATTATTTATCTACTATTTAATATCCTTTGCAATCTCTTCATTTAATAGGTTTTGTGTTTCAGTTAATACCTCTTGTACAGGTCTATCTGTTAAAATAATGCTTTCATATCCTGTCTGCCAAATAGAACTTAATTGACCCATTTGTAAATTACCTACTATAGAAGTCTTTAAGGATTCTAATGCTACGGCTACTTTTGGATCACTAGCAAGTGTTGCATCCTCTAATAAGTTTGCTCTTGATGGTAACTCCCCTGTTGTTTCAGTCCACATTCTCTGTACCTCTTCACTTGTTAAGTACAGGATGAACTTAGTTGCTGCATCAGCTTTAGCATTATTACTCATAACATATCCCCATGAAGTTACAACTGTAGTAGGTTCTCCTCCCATAGTTGGTAATAAGCCTACTGCATAATCAATATCTGGCGCTGTTGTCTTTAAGTTTCCAATCATAGCTGGATGCCCTATCATCATAGCCACTTTACCTTGTCTAAAACCTGCCCAATTCTTCATAAAATCCATATTATATACCTTATCTTTTCTATAAAGGTCTGTAAGGAAAGTAATAGCTTCCACTGATTTTGGATCATCTGCAAATACAAATTTACCTGTATCATCTACAAACTTACCTCCATTTTGTTCTACTACTGCTTGCACTTCTGGGAAGTATCCCTTATGTCCCCAACCAGATTGCATCATCATGCCATTTTCAGTCTTAGTCAGTTTAATGGCCCATTCTCTCATTTCTTCCCATGTTTGAGGTCCTTTTTCTGCATCTAATCCAGCTTCTTGAACAAGAGTTTTATTCCAGAAAGTAATAACAGTTTGAACATCTGTTGGTAGTCCATAGTACTTGCCATCCACCTTAAGTGCCTCTATTGTCGATGGTACAAAAACTTTATCTAATTCTTCTCCTGAAATAATACTTTCATCAAGTGGCTGAATTGAACCTTGTTTAGCTAATCTATTAATCATACCTGATTGTAATTGGAAAACATCTGGTGCTGTTCCACTTGCAAGTGCTGGGATAAGTTTTTGAGTATAGCTATCTTCAGGGATAAATTCTAGTTCTACTTTAATATTAGGATTTTCCTTCATAAAGTCATCAGCAAGTTTTGTCATAACCTCATCTCTAGCTGCACTAGAATGTTGCCAGTAGCGAATAGTTACTTCTTCCTCTGTAGTTTCTTTTTCTTCTTCCTTCTTCTCCTCTGTCTTCTCTTCTTTTGGCTCAGTACTTGCTACTGGTACCTCTTCCTTAGCCGGAGCCTTATTATTACCAGATGAACAAGCTGTTAAAGAACTTAATCCTAATGATAAAACACCTAACATAACACCAAACTTTTTAAAGTTTTTCATATACTATCCACCTCAATGAATTGTAATAATTTCTATCAAAAACATCCTTTATAGATGTTTAAGATCACCTATTTGGTGAAGCAATACATCCTTAGCCATACCTAAAATAGCTGCATGCATATCTAGCTCTGATCTTCTAATTTGAATACCTTCTCTGAAGCATACAAGTACCTTTCTTCTAACTGCATTTTCTAATCGGCTCTCTATTGTTGCCCCCAATAAAGTTAAAGGGCCTCCAATAATTACTTTTTTGATATTGAAAAGATTAATCATATTTGCAATGACTTCCGATAATAGGTCTACCTGTTTATCAATGACTTCTTTTGCACATTCATCATGGCTATACTGCTTAATAATATCTCCAAAAGATAAGGTACCTAAATCTTCTATATACATACCATGCTGTTCTCGTATTTCTACATAATGCTTGATCGCTGGCAACTCAGAAACCATAGCGCCTATACATCCTCTACGCCCACAATGACATACAGGTCCATTTGGATCTATAGTCATATGTCCTAGTTCTAATCCTACCTGCAATGTCCGAAAAAGCTCTCCTAAAATAAGTAAACTTAATCCGACACCTCTATCACATAAGATATAGGCCATATTGGGCGTACTCTCATGTATAAAATAATATTCTCCAAGCAATAAGGCATCGGTATCTTTAAAAGTAAATACCTCTACTTTCTTGCCTAGTAATCTATTAAATAATGCCTTCATGTCAAAGTTATAGAATCTAAAATGAGCTGAATGTATAACAAGTCCACTTCTTTCATCAATAACACCTGGAATACTAATATTTACAGCTATAATTTTTTCAAAAAGTGCCATATAATTCTTTTTAAGAATCTCTATTCCTTCTTCAATAATTTTTATAAATGATTCCTCATCATTCATAAGCCCTATAACAGTCTTAGCTTCTATAAGCTGGCATCCTAAATCAATGAGTCCTATAAGAATCCCTTTAGTACTTACTTGAACAGATAGCATATAGCCTTTTTGAGCATTTAAACTATACATTACAGGTCTTCGCCCTCCACTAAATGCCCCTACTCCTACTTCAATGATCCATTCCTCTTCTTCCAACTCTGGTATAAGATAGGATAATGCAGCCGAACTTAAAGCAGTCTCTTCCATAATATCTGTTTTTGATAAGACCTTCTTAGTCATAAAACACTTAATAATACTTTTTTTATTTGTAAGCTTCATCAGTTCTTTATCTACCTTCTTCATAAAATCTCCTTTCCTCTAATAAATCTAGAAGTAAAGTCCCTGTAGCATTTTTCAAAGAAGGTAACCCTAGTAGATAGGCGATTGTAGGAATAAAATCTATATTTTTTACTCTTTTTTCATATGTATATCTTTTCTTCAGATTCGGTCCCTTTAATACAGAAAAGATATGTTGTGCTTTTTCATTTAAGCTATCATGAGATGCCATAAGAATCGGTATATATCTATACTCTACATTAAAATGCTTACCTTCTTTAGGAGATATAATCATATCCCCCATCTGCTCTGTTATGCCATTGATTTTAAATTCATCTTTAATTAGAATTTGCTCAATATAAGTCTCTTGCTTTAACCTTTGCCTTATGGTTTCTAAATCACTTGGCAACTCTTTAAAATATATTTGACACTCTATACCTGTAGAGGTAATAAGCACATCAAAATTCTCATCTTCCTTTAATGTATTGCAAGCTATAACCTTATTAAAACCTAAGCGCTTTATCGCTTTTATTAATCTTCCTACATAGGACATTCCCTTGAAACTTACCATCCCATGATCTGTTGTTAAGAGTATATAGGTCTTATCATAAATACCTTTTTCCTTTAAGGCCTCTATGACCTCACCTAACTTCTCATCAATTTGTATAAGTCGCCTTTGCACAGCTTCTATCCGTTTATTCTCTGTTTTATATCGTTCTTTATTGTGCCCTATCGCATCTAGGTCATCTATATAAAGGCACATTATATGTGGCAACTCTAAATAGCTATATGATTCTCCTCCTATAGCTAGCCGGTGATCTTGAATAAGCTGAATTAACAAGTCAAACCTTGTTTCATAATCTCCTGAAGGCTGTATATATAAATATTTTTTATTCCCTTTTTCTGCTCCTCTATCTTCTAAGGCAAACTGCTGAATAGATATAAAGCCTATCTCTTGCTTACGCAATACTTCTCCTAATGTTTCTGCATCATTCTGTCTTCCTTGATAAACAATTTGATTAAGTTTTCCATCCCAGTATTGATAACAATTATGTGTACCTACTGAATAGGTACCGCTTAAAATAGCGCACTGCATAGGAAAAGTAATAGAAGGGACCCCTGTATAAGCATTCTCAAAATAGATGCCTTCTTTTATAAGGTAGGAAATATAAGGTAAGCTCTGGAATGGGTCATATAATAAATCAAAATAGTACTTTCCAAACCCATCTAAATTAATATAAATAAAATACTCTTCCATATGCCACCTACCTTTTTTCACTCATTGAATTAACCCTTACTAGTATATTTTTAGAAATATGTATTTATTACTAAATGAATTATACTTTATTGGATATTTCACAAGTTTTATCCCCCTTATTAAGGCTAACTTTTCTTAATCATTAAAAAACTAGACATCCATAATCCTGGATGCTTAGGAAAATTTTTTCATTCCATAACTAGCTCCTATTTAGCTTCATCAGCCCTACTCCATGCTATAACTTATAGCATCTAATCATTCTAATTTAATAACCTTCTTTTTTTACTCCTATTGAATTACAAATCTCCAATTAGGATACACTCTTTAAAAATAAATCAGATTATTATCTCGTTCATAGGAGGTTCGTAATGGTAATTTTATTATGGCAACTACTCATTTATGTAAGTATCATAGGTTTCGGCCT
>JAGAVZ010000086.1 GCA_017941635.1 Cellulosilyticum sp. | reverse complement strand
TCTAGTTGTATTTGTTGTTGTAGGAGACTCAATTATAACTTAGAAATAGGGGATATCGCTATTTTTATTGCAAAAAATAGTATAAACCCTTGATATATATGATATTTAAATTTAAGAAGTAATGTCAAACTTGACATTACCAGAGATGTGAAGGGAGTATAGAAATGAAAGTTGCAGTATATTTTGCTACTGGGTATGAAGAAATAGAAGCTTTATCTGTTGTAGATGTTTTAAGAAGAGGTGGAGTGGAAGTACTCATGGTTGGAGCTGACGGTAAGATGGCAGTAAGTTCTAGAAATAATGTGAGTATTAATATGGATGCTTTGATAGAAGAAGTTGATCATAAGGAAATTGATATGATGGTGTTACCAGGTGGTGTTCCTGGTGTAGACAATCTTATGGCAAACGAAACTTTAGTAGCAAATCTGAAAGTTTTTAAAGAACAAGGAAAATGGTTAGCAGCTATTTGTGCAGCGCCAAGTATTTTAGGAAAATTAGAATTATTAAAAGATGAAAAAGCAACTTGTTATCCAGGTTATGAACAGGAATTAATAGGTTGTGAGCATGTTGCAGAGCGTGTGGTTGTAAGCAATCATTTGATTACAAGTGTAGGAGCAGGAGCTTCTTTAGATTTTGGATATAAAATCTTAGAGATGATTAAGGGAAAAGAGCTATCTGATAAAATTAGAGCAGCAATGCAGGCATAAGGTTTGATTTAAGGTTAATTCAGTTAAAATACCTTAGAATTTAAGAATAGAAAAGTAAATCACAACATATATAAATAAGAACACTTACGTACAAGCATCAATAAAAATACAGCAAGGAAGAATCCTTGCTGTATTTAGGGTAAATGATTTATTAAAGGTTAATCGTAATATCTTAAAAAACAGTAAGATGAATACGCTTAAAAATATGATCAAGTTGCATATCAGTAATTTGGTCTATGCCTAAATCGGCAAATGCAAGCCTTACTTTATGTATATTTAACTTGTATATTTCAGCAATCATTTCGGGTGTGTAGACATGGACATTTGAGTACTGCCATTGTCTAGACAAAAGTTTGCAAATTTCGCTAGAAGCGTTAAACACAATAGAAAAAAAGTCAGCTAAGTGAATGTGTGTGATATTAAGATTTTGTATCAAAGTATTCACTTCATCTGTATCTATTTCTAAAATATGAGCCACCTCATATACATTAAATGGGGCTGTGTTTTCTTTGAGAAAAATATCGATGGCTTCAAGCTTTGGTCTGATAGAAGTAGTATAAATTTTATCGTAGCTTAAGAGCTGCAAGCCATGTGTGATATGATTGTCCATTACTCTTGAATCCTTCCTAAATGAAATGTCATTAAAAGAGCTAATGACAGATATTATTATAAGGGAAATGATGCAGCACAATCTATATGAAATAGTTGGAATAAATTTAAGATGAGTGTATTAAAAAGTGAGAAAATATGCAAAATATATAAACGTATAAGAAAATATTGATGTTGCTTGTATGGATTTTATATACAGAGTATGTTATAATAACGAAATATTAAATATAATGCTATATTTATGCGTTACAGTATAAGATAAAAGGGTAACCTTAAGGAGGATATATTTTAATGAATGCACAAGTTGAAGTAATGGAAAACAGCCAAGTAAAACTTACAGTAGAAATCGATGGAGCACAAGTAGCTAAAGCTGTAGATGCTGCATACGAATCAATGAAAAAAGATTTCAATGTACAAGGATTCCGTAAAGGTAGAGTTCCTCGTGCAATGATCGAAAAAATGTATGGTGTAGAAGTATTCTACAATAAAGCAGCAGACATCTTAATCGATGAAACATTATTCGAAGCTATCGAAGCTAACAAAGTAGAAATCGCTGCTCGTATTCGTCCAAACGAATTAGAAGTAGTTGAAATGAATAAAGATGGTATGAAATATACAGCTATCATCACAGTTAAACCAGAAGTTACATTAGGTGACTACAAAAACTTAAAAGTAGAAGCTGAAAAAGTAGAAGTAACAGATGAAGAAGTTGAAGAAGCAGTAAACGCTGAAGCAGCTAAAAATGCTCGTGAAATTTCAGTAGAAGATAGAGCAGTAATGCCACAAGATAAAGTAACAATCGACTTCGAAGGATTCATCGATGGTGAAGCTTTCCAAGGTGGTAAAGGTACAGATTACGATTTAGTAATCGGTTCTAAATCTT
Organism: Cellulosilyticum sp.; assembly: GCA_017941635.1. Classification (GTDB taxonomy): domain Bacteria; phylum Bacillota; class Clostridia; order Lachnospirales; family Cellulosilyticaceae; genus Cellulosilyticum. The sequence continues at coordinate 18,614 of JAGAVZ010000086.1, read as the reverse complement.
TCATCGATAACTTTGAAGATCAATTAATCGGTAAAAATATTGGTGAAGAAGTAGAAGTAAACGTTACTTTCCCAGCTGAATACCACGCAAAAGAACTTGCAAATAAACCAGCAATGTTTAAAGTAGCTATCAAAGCAATTAAAGTAAGCGAAGTTCCAGAAGTAAACGATGATTTTGCTGCAGACGTATCAGAATTTGATACATTAGCTGAATATAAAGCTGATCTTAAGGCAAAACTTCTTAAAGACAAAGAAGTAAACAGCAAAAACGTAGCTGATCAACAAGCTGTAGAAGATGCAATTGCTAACGCTACAATCGTTGTACCAGAAGCTATGGTTGAGGAACAAGTAGAAAGAAACATCAAAAACTTCGAAAACCGTATGAAATCTCAAGGTCTTGAGCTTGCTCAATACTTACAATTCGTAGGTCAAGATATGGAAACTTTCAAAGCTAACTTCACACAAGATGCTGAACACCAAATCAAATCTCGTTTAGTTCTTGAAAAAATTGCAGAAGTAGAAAACATCGAAGTAACAGATGAAGATATCGATGCAGAATTAAAACAAATTGCTGATATGTACCGTATGCCATTCGAAGACCTTAAAAAATCATTCGGTGGATATGAAAAAGAATCTTTAGCAGCTGATATCAAAGTTCAAAAAGCAGCTAAAGTAATCACAGAATCAGCAGAAGTAGTAGTAAAATAATTAACTCAAAATATTTGGGGTTAATAAGAGAGTAAAAGGAGGCTGATAGGATGAGTAGTTTAGTTCCAATGGTTATTGAACAAACAAATAGGGGAGAAAGATCATATGATATTTACTCTCGTCTATTAAAAGACCGTATCATCATTTTAGGTGATGAGGTTAATAGTGTTACAGCCAATCTTATTGTTGCACAGCTCTTATTTTTAGAGGCAGAAGACCCTGATAAAGACATTATGTTTTATATCAACAGTCCAGGTGGTTCTATCACTGATGGTATGGCTATCTATGATACAATGCAATACATTAAATGCGATGTTTCAACAATTTGTATGGGACTTGCAGCTAGCATGGGAGCTTTCTTATTAGCAGGTGGAACAAAAGGAAAACGTTGTGCATTACCTAATGCTGAAGTAATGATTCACCAACCACTTGGTGGAGCAAAAGGTCAAGCAACTGATATTCAAATCACTGCTGAACACATTTTAAAAACAAAAGAACGTATGAACCGTATGTTATCAGAATTCACAGGTCAAGATATTGAGACAATCAAACGAGATACTGAAAGAGATAACTGGCTTACAGCAGAAGAAGCTAAAGCTTACGGTTTAATCGATAAAGTAATTACAAGATCATAATAAAAGGAGGTGCCCAATGCCAACAAAATTTGATGATACGAAACAATTAAGATGTTCTTTCTGCGGTAAGACACAAGAACAAGTTAAAAGATTAATTGCAGGACCTAACGTGTATATCTGTGATGAATGTATTGAATTATGTTCTGAAATTATCGAAGAAGAACTTGAAGGTGCTTATGATGATGATGAAACAATGGATATTCCAAAGCCAAAGGAAATCAAAGCACACTTAGATGAATATGTTATCGGGCAGGATGATGCTAAAAAAGCATTAGCAGTTGCTGTATACAATCACTATAAACGTATTTATAAGCAACGTAAGAGTGATGATATAGAGGTTCAAAAAAGTAATATTTTACTTTTAGGACCTACAGGTACAGGTAAAACACTTTTAGCACAAACTTTAGCTAAGATGCTTAACGTACCGTTTGCTGTTGCTGATGCTACCTCTTTAACAGAAGCTGGTTATGTTGGGGAAGATGTTGAGAACATCTTACTTAAACTCATCCAAGCTGCTAATTATGATATTGAAAAAGCACAAGTGGGTATTATCTATATTGATGAGATTGATAAAATCTCTAGAAAATCAGAAAACCCATCTATCACTCGTGATGTAAGTGGTGAAGGTGTTCAACAAGCATTATTAAAAATTATTGAAGGAACAGTAGCATCTGTACCACCTCAAGGTGGAAGAAAACATCCGCATCAAGAATTTATTCAAATCGATACCACAAATATCTTATTTATTTGTGGTGGAGCATTTGATGGTCTTGATAAGATTATTGAAAGAAGAGTCGGCCATAAAGGTATTGGATTCGGAGCTACAGTTGTTGCTAAGAAAGAGAAAAATGTTGGGGAACTTTACAAAGAAGTAGAACCACAAGATCTTGTGAAATTTGGTCTTATTCCAGAGTTCGTAGGACGTATTCCTTCAGTAGTAGCACTTAATAACTTAGATAAAGAAGCTTTAATTAAGATTCTTACTGAGCCAAAGAATGCACTTGTAAAACAATACAAACACTTATTTGAAATAGATGGTATTGATCTTGAATTTGATGAAGACGCGTTAGTTGCCATTGCTAACTTAGCGATTGAACGTGAAACTGGAGCAAGGGGACTTCGTGCAATCTTCGAGACAATGATGAGAGATATCATGTATGATGCACCTTCTATGGGTGATTCACTTGAGAAAGTTGTAATTACTGAAAATGTAATCCAATCAAATGAAGCACCAACATTAGTTTATAATGATAAAGCAAAAGCTAAATCAAAAAAATCAACTAATGAATCAGCTTAAGATGAATTAAGTAATTATAACAAAGGGCTTATCGTAAAATACGATAAGCCCTTTTATATTGTAAAGAATAGAAGATTTTGTTTAAGATGTTTAAAATACGATAGGTTTATTTATAATGTTCAAAATTAGATTGATGGGAAATGGCTTTTAATAAGTTCTTTTTTAATATTCCGAAGTATCCTTTTTTAAGGAAATGGTAATACTTGAAAATAAGAAATTACTAAGTAGGAGGATACCTTATGTTAGAAGGAATATTATATGGGGTACAGTTCTTTTTTTCATGCGTTATAGGTATTTATTTTTTGTCTCAAATGAAGGGGCAAAGTAGTTCAAAGACCAATATCTATAAAGATTCTACCAGAAGAAGTGAAGAACTAGAAGCATTAAGGCGTATATCACTTACCAAGCCATTATCAGAGAAGGTAAGACCACAATGTGAAGAGGACATTATTGGTCAAGATGAAGGAATGAAGGCACTCAAAATTGCATTATGCGGGCCTAGCCCACAGCATATTTTGATTTATGGTTCTCCCGGGGTTGGAAAGACAGCAGCAGCGCGTATCGTCTTGGAAATAGCCAAAGCATCACCGGGTACACCATTTAAGAGAAATGCAAAGTTTGTGGAAATCGATGCAACTACGCTTCGTTTTGATGAGAGAAGTATAGCAGATCCTTTGATTGGATCAGTTCATGACCCAATTTATCAAGGAGCAGGAGCCTATGGACAAGCAGGTGTGCCACAACCAAAGCCTGGAGCGGTAACCAAAGCTCATGGAGGTGTTTTATTTATTGATGAGATTGGTGAGCTTCACAGTGTACAGATGAATAAATTGCTGAAGGTACTAGAAGATAGAAAGGTGTTTTTGGAGAGCTCATATTATTCAAGACATGATGAAAATATACCAAGAGATATACATGATATCTTTAGAAATGGTTTGCCAGCAGATTTTAGGCTAATTGGAGCAACGACTAGAAGTCCAGAAGATATTCCTCCAGCATTAAGATCACGATGTATAGAAATTTTCTTTGACGACTTAAAAGAAAAAGATATTTTAAGGATTGTTGAAAGTGTATCCAAGAGAGAAGAAATTGCTATAGAAAAAGATGCAAAAGAAGTCATTGGTGGTTATGCTCAAAATGGACGTGATGCAGTCAATATGTTACAGACGGCATTTAGCTTAAGTCAAATGGAAGGCAGAATAACTATCATCAAAAAAGATATAGAGTGGGTTATTCAGAATGGCCATTATATGGCTAGGCCAAGTAGATTAGTAGATTTAAGTGATGATGTAGGTCGTATTAACGGGCTCGGCGTATTAGGCAATGGTCAGGGAATGGTATTGGGAATAGAGGCTATTGCCAAAGAAGTAGGCAGAGAACATGCTAAGTTGAAGGTATCAGGCATTATCGAGGAAGAAGAAATGCATGGTAAGCATAGCAGTACAAAGCGTAAAAGTATGGCGGTAAATTCTGTAGAAAATGTACTCACACTACTAAAAATACGATATAATATTAATGTGGATGAGTATCTTATTCATATTAATTATACGTCAGGAATCCCTATTGATGGGCCTTCTGCAGGTACAGCTATGTTTTGTGTGTTGTATTCTGCATTATTTGATAAAGTCATACCAGGTCATATTGCAATGACAGGTGAATTATCTATTAGAGGTAAAGTATGTCCAGTAGGTGGCGTTTATGAAAAAGTATCTGCTGCACAAGCAGCAGGGATTAAGAAGGTATTTATTCCAAAAGCAAATATGCAAGATATATTAAAAAATATAGATATAGAAATAGTACCCGTTGAAGATATAGACGAGATTATATCTTCACTGTTTGATGATGAAATTATACAGAAAGCAACTTCTATGTTACATGCTTAAAAACAACATTAAATAGCTAGAAGTTTAGCGGGTTAGTTGAGGGTGGAACAATGAATAAAGAGAAATTTAATATACCAGTACTTCCATTAAGAGGAGTAGCGATTTTCCCAGAAATGGTTATGCACTTCGATGTTGGTAGGGAAAAGTCTGTAAAAGCACTTGAGAAGGCTATGAAACGTGATGAAATGATTCTAGCAGTTGCGCAAAAAGATGCAGATGTAGATGAACCACAACAAGAAGATTTATATACAGTTGGTACAATTGCTCAGATTAAGCAAATGGCCAAAATTGGTGATGGCCAATTTAAAGTTCTTGTAAAAGGTACAGCAAGAGCTAAAATTCTAGACTTACAAGAAGAAGATTATTTATCTGCAGATGTAGAGATTATTGCAGAAGAGATTGTAGAAGAAGATACAGAGCACAAAGCATTAGTAAGAACAGTCGGTGAATGTTTTGAGAGATATGCAGAACTTAACCCGCGTATTACAGATGAAGTACTTTATGGTATTTTAAACTTAAAAAATAGCCTAGAAATGGTAGATATTATCATTGGGCATATTATGTTAGAAGTAGAGAGAAAGCAAGAGATTTTAGAGTGCTTAGATGCTAAAGAACGTATGATTAAAACAATTAAAGTCCTTGAATCTGAAATTGAAATCTTAGCCATTCAAAAAGAAGTAATGAGCAAAGTTAAATCACGTATTGATCAATCTCAAAAAGAATATTTCTTACGTGAGCAAATTAAAGTGATTCAAGAACAGTTAGGTGACAAAGATGGTGTTTTAGGAGATATTGAAAAATACCAAAATAAAATGAAAGCTTTATCGTTACCAGAAGAAGTTACAAGTAAATTAGAGCGAGAAATTAAAAAGCTTAGAAATACACCATCCAGCTCACCTGATAATGGGAATATTAGAACATACATTGAGACTGTTTTAGATTTACCATGGAATACAACAACAAAAGAAAATGTAGATTTAAAGAAAGCAAATCAAATTCTTTCTAAAGAACACTATGGATTAACAAAAATTAAAGAACGTATATTAGAATATTTAGCTGTTAAAAAGCTTTGTAATGATGTACAATCGCCTATTATTTGTTTAGTAGGGCCTCCTGGTGTAGGGAAAACATCGATTGCTAAATCTATTGCACATGCAACAGGAAGAAATTATGTACGTATTTCTTTAGGTGGTGTAAGGGATGAAGCTGAGATTAGAGGTCATCGTAGAACTTATGTGGGTGCGATTCCAGGACGTTTCGTATATGGGCTTTCAGAAGCAAAATCCAATAATCCATTAATGCTTTTAGATGAGATTGATAAAATGTCTAATGACTTCAAAGGAGATCCATCAGCAGCTATTTTAGAAATTTTAGATGCAAATCAAAATAAGGCCTTTAAAGACCATTATTTAGAAATACCTGTAGATTTATCAAATGTTCTCTTTGTAGCAACAGCTAATACTTTAAATGGTATTCCAAAGCCACTACTAGATCGTATGGAAATTATTGAAGTAGGTAGTTATACAGTACTTGAAAAAGTAGAAATTGCTCAGAAGTATTTATTACCTAGTCAGTTAGAGAAACATCACTTAACAAAAGAACAAGTAAAAATCACAAAAGCAAATTTAAGAACGGTGATTGAGCAATATACTAAAGAGGCTGGTGTAAGAAACTTAGAGCGTACTATTGCAAAGCTTTGTCGTAAAGTAGCACGTGATATTGTGGAGCAAGAGGTAGATACTGTACAAGTTAATGCAGCTAAGATTAGAGAATACTTAGGAACCTCTATCTTTGAATACGAAGAAAAAAATCGTGATGCAGAAGTAGGTATTGTAAGAGGTCTTGCTTGGACAAGTGTGGGTGGAGATACCTTATCTATTGAAGTAAACTGTATGAAGGGTAAAGGACAACTTGAACTTACAGGAAAAATGGGCGATGTGATGAAAGAATCAGCTAAAGCGGCTGTAAGTTACATCCGTTCAAAAGCTAGTGAATTAGAAATTGAAGAAGATTTCTACTGTAAACAAGATATTCATATTCACATTCCAGAAGGAGCTGTACCAAAAGATGGTCCATCAGCAGGGATTACAATGGCCACAGCAATGATTTCTGCATTAACGGACAAAAAGGTGCGAGCAGATATTGCCATGACAGGTGAGATTACGATTAGAGGTAGAGTGCTTGCTATTGGTGGGCTTAAAGAAAAGCTTTTAGCAGCAAAACGTGCTAAAATCAATACAGTAATTGTACCAATGCCAAACAAACGTAATGTAGAAGAGCTTGAAGCAAATGTTACAGAAGGATTAGAAATTATTTATGCCGCTACTATGGATGATGTACTGGAGTATGTATTTGTATAGTTGATAAATACTACAAATATAGGAATTTGTAAGAGTAATTTATAGAGAAACAAATTAATAATCAAATAGGTTAATCTAGGCTATAGAATAATAGACAGAGCAAAGATATAAGGATTAGATTATATAAAAAGAAATGTGGACCAAAGTCCGCTTTCTTGTATAATAAACAAGAGAAAGCATCCAAAGCATATTTATATGTAGATATGCTTTGGATATAAATGTGCTTGATATAAGGAGAAAAACATGAACGTAACAAAAGCAGAAATGATAATTACAGCAGGGATGAAATCACAATTTCCAGAACATAATATGCCAGAAATTGCCTTTGCAGGTAAATCAAATGTAGGAAAATCATCATTACTTAATGCGATGCTTAATAGAAGATCATTAGCAAGAACAAGTTCTCAACCAGGAAAAACGCAAACAATCAACTTCTATAGTGTACAAGATACATTTATGTTTGTAGATTTACCAGGGTATGGTTATGCTAAAGTATCTAAAACAGAAAGAGAACGTTGGGGTAAATTAATTGAAGGTTACCTTGAAAAACGTGAAAACCTTGAGAAAATTATTTTACTTATTGATATCAGACATGAAGTAGGTAAAAATGATAAGATGATGTATGATTGGATTAAACACTACCATGATGAAGTAATAGTTGTTGCTACTAAAATGGATAAAATCAAACGTAGCCAAGTACAAAAACAATTATCAGTTATCAGAAAAGGTTTAGGTTTATCTGGTAACGATAAGTTAATTGCTTTTTCATCTGAAACAAAACAAGGTAAAGAAGAGCTATGGAAAGTAATTGAAGAATGCCTTGCAACAGAATCGGTAGAGGTGGATGTGCAAGAATAGAGTTAATGTGCTTAGTACAATAGTTATTTGGAGTGTTAGTGTTTACAATTACAGGTATTTAGGGAAGTAGTATTTAGAATATAAATTGTATATGTGCCTAAATACCTATAGTTTTAAACAATATGTTTTTATAAGGATATAGAGCATATGGGGGGAGAATTTTGAATAAGTCTGATAAGTATTATTTAAAATGTGGCAGATTAGAATTATCTATGTTAGAGGATGAAGATGATGTTGCAGAATTAGTACAAGATAGCAATAAAAATGGCTTATTAAATAAACTTGAATACAAACAGACGAAACAAGATGAAAAGAGACAAGAACAGCAAGTAGCAGAAATACAAACAGAATTAAAAGTAAGTGAGGATGTATATAATACACTTCGTACGATGGGAAAATTTCTTACAGGACAGGAAGAGATGAGTGCTACATCAGAGAGTAAGCAAGAGAATAAGATGTCTAATGAACATCATCAAAAACAAGATCAAGCTGAAGCTTTGAGAGCGCATGTTATGAAGAAAAAGAATGCTAGTCAAGACGAAGAAATAATATCAGCACAGGACTTAAGACTGCTGAAAGCATTAGAGGCTGATGAAACACCAGTATATATTAAAAGAAAAGCTACCTCAGTGAATGAAGAAGATGATTTCAAAAAGGGAGATATAGATAAGACTGATTTAGTGCAGCCAGAGCAAAATCCTATAGAGCTAGATTTAGCTGGAAATGATAAAAGTAAGCAAGAGTCACAAAAGATAGAGGAAATAGTACCACTAGAAAAGTATAAACCTGTAGCAAAATATAATAGGTTAGATATGGTTGTATGTGAGGATATGTTAGAGCAGGAGAATATAGATTCTATAGTAGAGTCATTTTTTGATGAATCACAAGCTCATACGTTAATGGATATGCAAATAAAAGATTTAAAAGCACATATTGAAAAGAAAATAAAAGCGATTCATAATGGCAAATAGAAAATGTCAAAGATAATAAATAGCGAGAGAAGAATCAAAAATAATGTTTCCATAAGAAAATTAACATATTATAGATTTTTTTCTAATAGTTGTTGACACATAATGTGTGATATGATATTATAAATTTCGTCAGATGGCAAGTCCGACGAATATGCGCGAATGGCTCAGTTGGTAGAGCATCTCCTTGCCAAGGAGAGGGTCGCGGGTTCGAGTCCCGTTTCGCGCTCTTACGGGGTGTGGCTCAGTTTGGCTAGAGCGCCTGATTTGGGTTCAGGAGGCCGCAGGTTCGAGTCCTGTCACCCCGATACTTAAAAAGAGAGATACTACTTAGTAGTATCTCTCTTTTTGTCTAAAATAATTTAAGTAGTTAATAATAAAGGAAGGCGTTACTAGAAGGATTAAAAACGAAAGTAAGAGAAATTATAAGGAATAGAACTAAGAAAAATTTATTTGATAACACTATAAAAGCTGTAATCAGATAAGCTTGTATCGTTATTATTTATGGTTTAGATCAAACATACATAGGACTAATGAATGAAGAACTAGAAAAGATACTAATATATTTGAAAATATAAAATTGATATCAATATAAAAGACTACAATATATAAGTGTAATATAGATGATAAAATAAATAAGACCGCCAGTATGTACTGGTGGTCTTATTTTGATAAGATATCAAGAATCTCCCCGTATAAAGTAGAAGCATTTTCTTTCCAATTGTTACAAAGTTCAATGGCTTGCTTCTTGGAACCTACATTTAAACTTAAATCTATAAGTGTTGACTGGTTCTCAGTTACTTTACAATGAACGACATATTCATTTTCTTTTGTAGGCGTATATTCTGTATAAATGTCTAATTCGCTTTTTAGTTTACGCCAGTTTTTCTCAATGAATGAATCTAACTCTTTTCTAATAAACTCTGGAATTCTTGAAGAAAAGAAATCTAAAGTTTGTGAACCACGCTCATTGATTTCAAAATAGGAACTATGGTTTTGTTTTGAAACAAGAATAAAGCTCGATGATTCGAGTTCTGTTAAATACTGCTGTAAAGAAAAGTAGTCAGTATAGCCTCTCTCAAGTATAATCTGTGTAATCTGAGAGATAGAAAGAGGCATTTTCACTTGAGCTAAAAGATAGAGTATGATGAGTTTATTGACCGTAAAGTCTTCATGATTAAGATTCATAGCTAGCCTCCTCACACTTTTTATACTATTTTATCGTAAATACCTACTAAACTCAATATTTGTTTTTGATTTCCGAAAAGGGACATAAAAAGTCTAAATATTTTCGAAGGTACTTTTAAGAGACCAAAAGAGATATTAGGAATCTCCCAAGACATATAAGGATGTCGAGAGGGGTGTGGAAATCTTTTGATACATATAAAGATACCAAAAAATATTAAGGTCTCTCAAGGCGTATTAAGGGTGCCTTTTCATTCCCTGGTAAATATTATGAGTTTTAAAATAGTTATTCATACTGTTAAGGACATATTTTTTGTGAATTGTCCATTCTGGTGCAATAAGATGTTTGCGTGCACCATCGCCAGTTAGACGATGAATAACGAATTCTGGTGGAAGAATACTTAGTATTTCTCCAACTAACTCAATGTATTCTTCTTGATTTAGTAGTTCGTAAGGATTTTCAGTATAGTATTTACCTAAAGGTGCATTATCTAATATGTGGAGCATATGGAGTTTGACACCTTGAAGTGGTAACTTGCTTATGTAAGCAGCAGAAGCAAGCATATCTTCTTTGCTTTCATTAGGTAAACCTAGAATAAGATGAACTACTGTTTCGATATTGTGTTTAGAAAGCTTTTGGATAGCCTCCTCAAAAACTGATAAAGTGTAGCCACGATTGATGATTTGAGCAGTATCTTCGTGAATTGTTTGAAGTCCAAGCTCTATCCAAAGGTGAGTACGTTTACTTAAATCAGCTAGGTATTCAATGACTTCATCAGATAAGCAATCTGGTCTAGTAGCTATAGCTAATCCAACGACACCAGGATAGGAGATTGCTTCTTCATATTTTTGTTTGAGGATTTCCAAAGGTGCATAAGTATTTGTGAAAGCTTGGAAGTAAGCAATATATTTACGATTTGTCCCCCATTTTGGTTCTAATAGTAAACTAGCTTGTTTAAGTTGGGTAGTAATATCGCCTTCTTTGTAGAAAGTAAAATCACCACTGCCTCTTTCACTACAAAATAAACAACCTTTTGTAGAAATATTCCCATCTCTATTGGGGCAGGTAAAGCCTCCATCAATTGAAAGTTTAAGGATTTTCTCACCATGTCGGGCTCTTAGAAATTCATTTAAACTATAAAAACGATTTTTTTGCATGTATGACATCCTTTATATAGATTTAACAAAATGACAGCTGAATATATCTTGTAATTTAGAGGCACTCTAAGGAGTGATTCACTAAGATTTTTATGAGTCAAAGATATATGAGCTATGTAGTAAATAGATAAGAAAGTGGACACAGGATGCCCACATTTCTTCTAGTTGGAAAATAAATATTCCTTTTACGTTGGCAAGAACGTGTTTCTAACATATAAAAAAGATAATATAAGTTAGCAACTTATATTATCTTATACAACCTATTGAAGTGCAAGGAGCATTTCTTCTTTTCTAAGGCGAATTTCTTCGCAGACATTCATGGTATGTTCCCACTGGGCATTAGAGGTAACTGTTCTTGAGAATTTAATAAAATCATCACGAAGGATTTTGGTAAAATCTTGTTTAACATGTTTAATTTCAGCCTCATCCCCTTGAGCTTTACCTAGTGCTTCAAGAAACTCATTGGCTCTTTGAGAAGAAACAAATGGTAAATACGGTTGTAATATGTCTAATTTTTCTTGTAGGGCATTATATTGAACTTTAAATGGATTCCCTTCTACATTTTCCATATAGGCTAAAAAAGCTTCTAGATTGAGGAAGGTAATTTTTTTGATAGAAGAATAATCAAAATCTGATAAAAGGTGACGGAAGTCTTCTAATTCAATTTTGAGTTCATTCTTAGTAAGTAAAGTTGGCATTTTATATCCCCCTTAAAATCATTAAACAAAAGTGATTTCTATATGAATTAGTATGTCCAACATATGATAAAAAAGTGAATGAAATATTTGCTTAAGGAATACTGTATAAAATGATTTGTATAAAGTCTTATGAAAAACATAAAGTATGAAATATGATAGACTAATTCCCAGATATTATTTGTGTGTCATAAAAATTGTTTTATGTAGCTTATTTGCTGAATGTACAAATAGAAAAAGTATATAGATGATTTTGTATTAATATATTTATATGAATTTTAATAATAAGATTTTGCGTATACTTTGAATTGAGAGCACTAACAAAGATTCTAGAATTAAATTGTTGAAATAGATTGAAAATTATGCTATATTTGTGGAGATAATGAAATTAATTTTGATGAGGATATTTTGGGAGGAATCAAAATGATATCGGATAAAGCAGCAAAGTTAATTAATATTTTGCCAAATGGTTTAGTAAAATATGTATCAAAGAAGATTATTAATCGATATTTAAATAAATATGCAAATATAACAGTACAGGGAAGAGAAAATATTAAAGGAATAAAACAACCTACAATTTTTATCTGTAATCATTTAAGTAATGCAGACGGATTAGTTTTGGACAAGGTTTTAAAAGATATTAATCCAACGTTTGTGGCGGGAGTTAAGCTATCTAATAATGCTCTGACAAGTATAGGAATGAATGTGGTGAAAACAACTAATATTAAGCCTAATAGTGCAGATAAAGAGGGACTTAAGAGAATCATTAAGTTAATAAAACAGGGAGAAAGTTTGGTCATTTTTCCAGAAGGAACGAGGAGTAGAATAGGGAGTTTGATTGAAGCAAAACGAGGGATTTTACTAATTGCAAGAATGACTGGCGCACCTATTATACCGATTGGGATATATGGAACAGAAAAATTGTTGCCTATTAGTAAGGAAGAGGATATGAGTGCTGAAAAGTTTCAGCATGCAGATGTTTATGTAGGTATTGGTAAGCAGTTTGAACTACCTAAACAAGAAAAAGAGCAAGATAAGAAGGAATATGAGGCATTGACGATGAACTATATGATGAAGCAAATTGCACAGTTACTACCAGAATCTTATAGAGGCGTATATAAGTGATTTAGTATGCCTTGTAATATTGTTTATGTTATAGTTATTCAGCTTTTGGTGGATTAAATAGTTGTATAGGTGCAAAAAGTACATTTGAAGTAGAAGTGAATTCTCTTTGCAGTGAAATATATTTTTATCATGGAGATAAAGGGTATACTTTAGTCTTACAAAGAAATGAAATAACAAATGAATGGGAAAGAATATAGAAAGTTATAATATTTAAAGGGCTTATCGCATTTTGTGACAAGCCCTTTTTACTATATTTAAGAATAACAGATGTATTGAACACAGCTGCTTTATTCTATGATTCAACTGCTTTGAAGTTTTCACCATCTTTTGGTGGTTTAGGTCCAAAGTATTGGTAGAAATCAACTTTTAAGTTACCGTTGAATAATTTACGTTTTTTATTTGCCTTTTTACCAAAGTCTCTTTCGAAGGTATCAGCAGATGTAATAGCATAAACAGACCAAGTTGGATTACTATCGCTAAGACGTCTTAATTCTTGGTGGATTTGTGTTACTTTTACTGGGTCACTGATACGTTCACCATAAGGTGGGTTAACCATAACAACACCATAGTCACCGTGTGGTAATGTTGCTTTGTGGATTGGTTTTGCAAAGAATTGGATGCAGTCACCAACACCAGCAGCTTCAGCGTTTTCACGAGCTTTTTGAATCATATTACGGTCGATATCTGATGCGTAAATAATTGGATTACCTTTTTTATCAATCGCTTCACGAGCTTCCTGGCGAAGTTCAGCCCATAATTCTTTTGGAACTTGTGGCCAGAATGAAGATGCAAATTGTCTATTAAGACCTGGTGCAATGTTTTTCGCCATTAAAGCAGCTTCGATAGCAAATGTACCAGAACCACAACATGGATCATAAAGGATACGCCCCTTTTGCCAGTAGCTGACATCTAAGAGTGCAGCAGCCATTGTTTCTTTAAGAGGTGCTTCACTTTGTTTCACACGGTAGCCACGTTTGTGCAAACCTTCACGACCTGTTGTGTCGATTGTAAGTGTAGCAACATCCTTTAAGATAGATACTTGTACAGTGTAAGATGGACCTGTTTCTGGGAACCAGTCCATATTATATTTACTACTTAGACGTTTTACAATTGCCTTTTTAGTAATGGCTTGGCAGTCAGAGATACTAAAGAGTTTTGATTTAACAGATTTACCGTTAACAGTGAATTTAGCATCTGGTGTAATCCAAGCTTCCCAAGGAAGTGCCGCAACCTTATCAAATAACTCTACGAAAGTAGTGGCTTTGAATTCACCCATTTTGATGAGGACACGATCAGCACAGCGAAGCCATAAGTTTGAGAGAACAATAGCTTCCGCATCGCCTGTATAAATAACTTTACCATCTTGGACAGTATTAATTTCGTAACCTAATTCTTCTACTTCTTTTTTGACCATTGCTTCAAGTCCAAAAGTAGAAGTTGCGATAAGTTCAAATCGTTTCATAACGTTCTCCTTCAAATCATTCTAGTAGCTTTATTGTACACTAAACGACAAAAGGTGTATAGGTTTAGGGAATATTTTAAGATGGAACAAAAGTAAGTTATAATAAGTGATGAAAATAGAAAAGATAGATTAGTGAAAGTTTTTGTAGAAAAATGATGTATAATTTGAAAAATATAAACTCTATATGAGATAATAGGGCCAAGAGGTATAAAAAGTAATATTATATTAAAGAAGAAAAGTGATTACAGGAAACAGGAGTACAAAAAATGTTAAAAGCGTGGGAACACTTTAAAACCATTACAAAGCATAGACATCAAGTTATCAAGCATTGTTATAAAGCAGGAATTGGGTTCCAAGGTCTTTTTCATGACCTTTCTAAATATAGTCCTGTAGAATTTAGGGTGGGAGCAAAATATTATGTGGGAACCAAAAGTCCGAATGAAGGAGAAAGGGAAGCGATAGGCTATTCTACCGCTTGGATGCACCATAAAGGGAGAAATAAACATCATTATGAGTATTGGACGGATTATAATCCAAAGAGTAAGCAAATAGAGCCTGTAAAAATGCCTCTTAATTATGTAATAGAAATGTTTTGCGATAGGGTGGCAGCAAGTAAGATTTATATGAAAGAGAAGTATACAGACCATAGCTCATTAGAATACTTTTTAAATGCAAAATCACGTTTGGCAGTTCATCCAGAAACTTCAGCATTACTTGAGAAACTACTGGTGATGTTGGCCCAAGAGGGAGAAGAGAAAACCTTTGCTTATATTAGAGAGATGAAAAAACAAGGCAACTATTATTAGGGCATATGTTATGGAAACGTATGCTCTATGTATAAAGAGGAAATGAAGTATCATATTTGGGATAGTTAAAAATATAGAAGATATGTACTAGATTTATGAGGGAACAAAAATGCTGACGGGCATATTAATAGATAAGCTTTAAAAGTAGAGATGAAATAGGAGTCATGTATAGATGGGGATAGATATATTATATTTTAAAGATGAAATACATAAAAATTACTTTTTGGAAATGATTGAATCCATGTACTTAAGTGAAGCAGAAATGAATAATCCTACAGTATTAATAAAAAGACAAGTAGCCTTTTGTTATTTGATTGCATTGTATCAAAAGGATTATGAAACATATGAAGGGGATTATTTTTATGTTGAATTGGGAGAAGAGCTTTCTCTTGGAGGGCCTACATATTTATTAGATGAAAGATATGGAAAGCGAACAAAGGATTATGAGAAAATCATACCGATTGCTTGTAGGCTTTTAGAACAGGAGGATATAAAAGTTATTTTGAAGGATGAAGAGAAGATATTGGAAACATTTGAAGTACCAATCAATGAGGAGATAGTATCTTTAAACACTTGGATGAGTAGAACATAAGGCATAAAATAGAAGTGTTGGTAAGCCATTCGAGAAGGTTTATAGAACGCCTGGAAAAAGGCTATAATAAACGGAGACAGTAGAGGGAATAAGTAAGAGAACTTGATACTAGTAAATACAAATATTGTGTAAAATGATTAAAAATAGAGTCGAATATTTGAATAAAATTAGTATACAATATTCAGATAAATATGGTATGATAATATCCATAGAGCAGGGTAAAGTATTGAGCGTTAAGTTCTATTGTTACGGAATGTTGAACATAGCCGAAGATAATAGTAGATGCAGATTGTGCTAATATTATTGTCGCGATTCAATACTTGCATTCACTGCAATATTATTATGCCTTATATGGATATAATAAAATTGTTCTGAAGAACCAGCTCCTTATCAAAATTTAAGGAGGTTTTTTTATGCAACAAAACAAATCTTTTAATTTGGCACTAACAGCACTATTTGTGGCTGTAAGTATTGTTTTAGCTCAATTTAGGGTGTACATCCCTCTGTTTGGTTTTCCTTCTGTTCGATTTTCTCTTTCAGAAGTTCCCATCTTTTTAGCAGGGGCATTATTAGGTGGTATTTATGGAGCTATGGCAGGATTTGCTAGTGATATCATTAGTTTTATGATGTCTACTACAGGTGCATATCATTTTGGCTTTACACTTAATTTAATGCTAGTCGGATTCATCCCAGGCGTAATTTTCCAATTGATTAGAAATGAAAAAATTCAAGCGCCATTTTCTTTAATGAATAAAGTTTTGGTAGGAATAGCATTAGTGGGGTCAATTATTTATATTAATTCTATTGGCCTTGAGGAATTAAAAAAAGCTGGTGAGGTAGGTATGATTGGACCGTTTCCAGTGAATATTTTATTAAGTATGATTATGATTATTCTTGTGATTGCACTAATAGGTATTGTTTATAAACTTAAGAAATTATATCCGGGTGATAAAGGACTATATTCTATTGACCAGTTGATTTTTATGATGTGTGTAAACTATATCATTATCAATTTATTCCTTACGCCAATGTGGTTACAACAGCTTTATAATTTGCCGATAGTGGCATCTGTGGCAGTTCGTATTTTCAAAAGCTTAGTAGATGTACCATTACAGGTGATGGTAATTTATATGGTTATTCATGCTATTCCAGTAAGAATGAGAGAAAAATTGTTATGACAAAAGCAGAGGTATTGCAGTATTTAGACGGTGTTAATGGAAAAACAATTAAGTTGGGCTTAGGGCCCATTACTGCACTTATGGAAGCAGTGAACTGGCCAGATAGAGGGCAAAAGATTATACATATTACAGGGACGAATGGCAAAGGTTCTGTATGCGAGATGACAAGCCAAATTTTACAAGCAGGAGGCTACCGAGTAGGAACGTTTAATTCACCTTATTTTGAAGTACACAACGAGTGCATACGTATTAATAATCAAATGATTTCGGATGAAGATTTATTACGTTTGATGAATGAAATAGAGCCTAGTTTGAAGACGCTAGAGAAACAAGAAGTGAAACTGTCAGGTTTTGAGATTTTGACAGTTTTAGCTTTGTTATATTTTAAAGAAAGACAGGTAGACTTTGTTATTTTAGAAGTAGGATTGGGAGGAAGACTAGATGCAACTAATGTAATTGAGAATTCTGTGTTGATCATCCTTACTAAAATAGCCTTAGACCATCAGAACTTTTTGGGGAATTCAATAGAAGAAATCGCCAAAGAAAAGGCAGGTATTATTAAGACCAATGGACTTGTTTTGATGCCAGATCAAGAAAGCAATATCATGAAAGTCATTAAAGCACAGTGCAAAGAAAAGAACGCATGCTTAAAGACAATACGAATCAAAGAGCCTTCTTTGGAAGGTGCTCAAGAATCTGAAGTTCAAGAAACTCAGCCTAAAGGTATAGAATCAAATGGAATCAAACTTGAAGGGCTAGAATTAGAAGAGATAAAATCAATAAGAATAGACTCTAAAAGAATTCAGTCTATAAAACTTGATGAGAGTGGTATTGAGTTTAGATATAAAGAGAAAAGTTATAAATTAAATATGCTAGGTAAGTATCAAGTTTATAATGCTATTTTAGCTATTGAGGCAGTTGAATTATTAAATCAACACCAAGGCTTAGAGGTTAGTGACCAGCAGATTAAAATAGGACTAGAGCATGCCAAGTGGGCAGGACGTTTTGAAAAGGTAAGGCAACAGCCGTTATGCTTTGTAGATGGGGCACATAATGTGGATGGTATCAAAGCTTTGGTAGATACATTGAAGTTATTACCAAAGAGAAAGACAATTGCTATTATAGGAATGCTTAGGGATAAAGAAATTGATGAAATGCTAAAAGAAATTATGCCATATATAGATGTTTGTATCGTAACAAAGCCGCTTAATCCAAGAGCTGAAGAAGTGGAAGTATTAGCAGATAAAATTAAAGGCTATATGGGTGAGGTCTATATAAGAGAGCAAGTAGAAGAGGCATATGATTTAGCATTAGAACTTGCAAGAAAGATTAAAAGACAAGTTGAAATGCAAACATTAATAGAACATCCCCAAACATCCAACATAAAACAATTGACACAAGCGATCATACCAGCTAGAGTGCAGGAGTCTATAGGTGAAGAGGTAGTACAGATTATAGGATTTGGCTCATTATATATGATAGGAAAATTAAGATGTATTATGAAAAGAGAAGTCAGGGAGTGACTTCTCTTTTTTGAGTACAAAAGATTTAGGTAAAAGCATATTATAACGAGTTGTGCTAGTTAAATTTACAAGTAGAATAAGCTCCAATCATGTGATATCGTTACCCTGCAGCAATACAATCATAAAACGGGGGACATCACATGTTAGAGCTCAAATATTATTCTGTCCAAGAAATCCAAAAT
>JAGAVZ010000085.1 GCA_017941635.1 Cellulosilyticum sp. | reverse complement strand
TTTTTACAACAAATTTTATATGTTTTTTTAGTTAATATTACTGTATGGATGCTATTATTGTTACAATTTTATCAATCGTTATTATGATTGGTTTGGGTTATTTTCTCAAACGCATTGATTTTTTATCAGAAAGTGATATTGATCCGTTCAATAAAATTGTAATGTATATTTTAATGCCCTGCATGATTTTTCATGCGATTTATGCTGCAGATTTGTCTCAGCTTCCGAGGTTGGGCATGTTGCCATTCATTATTCTTGCTTCATCATTTGTCACAGGTATAGTTTCCTATTTTATTTTAAAGCAGCTTAAATTAGATGATGTTACTCTTTGGAGTGTTTTGGTCACTGTTATGATTGCAAACACTGCTTTTATGGGCTATCCTGTTACATTGGGTATTTATGGCAATGATGGTTTTTTAAGGGCTATCTTTTGTGATATGGCAACTTTGACTACATTTCTATTATTGTCTTTTGTTTTAATCTTGAAGTTTGGAGGTACTGTCAAGACTGCAGTTCGAAAAATTGCTTTGTTTCCTCCTTTGTGGGCGGTTATTTTGGGTTTGATTTTTAACTTGTTAGGCATTCCTATCGGTCCGGTTCTTGATAATACTGTAAATTATCTTGGTCAGGGTGCTATTCCGTTGATTATGATTGCTTTGGGTTTGTCTATTAATTTTGATGCGTTATCCAGAAGCAGGTCAATGATCGTTTTCACTTCTATTATGAAATTGGCTTTATTCCCTTTTGTTGCTTTTTTAATTGTTTCCTGGTTGGGTTTGGTCAATCTTGAGCATAGCGTCACTATTGTTGAGGCCGCCATGCCTTCGGGGATGATGTCATTGCTGCTTGCAATCACTTACCGGCTTGACTATGAGCTGACTTCGGATTGTATATTAATCAACACTGTAATCTCTTTGATTACACTTCCGGTAATTATCATGTTATTGTAGGTGAAAATTGATGATTTTATTTTAACCTAAATTTATTATTTTTTATAAAACTAATATTACTTCTTTATTTTTATTAATAATGATTATTTAATCTTTATTTTTAATTTAACATTAATTTAAGAAAGATTTTCATTCATCATATATAAACTTTACTCCAAGCTGTTTATGGATAGCTTTATATATGTGTATTTACTACATATGTATATCTAATACTATGTAAAATTTTACTACTTGTTTTTAAAATTGCAATTTTTTATATATATTAGATGTATTTTTCACGACTTGTACAAGGTGAATTAATATGGCAGAAGAAAAGATAGATAATAACGAAGAATTAAGGATCGGTGTTTATGTCTGTCACTGTGGTGTAAACGTTGGTGGAGTCGTAGACTGTCCTAGTGTTGCAGAATACGCAAAATCATTACCAAACGTTGTACACGCAACTGACTACAAATACATGTGTTCTGACCCTGGTCAAGCAATGATCCAAGAAGACATCAAAGAGAAAAACTTAAACAGAATTGTTGTTGCAGCTTGTTCCCCTCGTCTTCACGAACCTACTTTCCGTAGATGTGTAGAAGAAGCAGGATTAAACAAATTCTTATTTGAATTTGCTAACTTAAGAGAACAAGACTCCTGGGTACACATGAACGAACCTGAAGCAGCTACCGAAAAAGCTAAAGACTTAACCCGTATGGCAGTTGCTAAAGCTAGATTACTCGAACCATTAGAAGCTACCAAAGTAGCAGTAGATAACAAAGCATTAGTTATCGGTGGTGGAGTAGCAGGTATCCAAACCGCATTAGATTTAGGTGACATGGGATTCAAAACCTACATGGTAGAAAGAAACCCAACCATTGGTGGACGTATGGGACAATTAGATAAAACATTCCCTACTCTCGACTGTTCAATGTGTATTTTAGCACCTAAAATGGTAGACTGTTCCAAACACGAAAACATCGAATTAATTTCCTACGCAGAAGTTACTGAAGTAGACGGATACATCGGAAACTTCAAAGTAACTGTAGAGAAAAAAGCAAGATACGTAGACGAAGACTTATGTACTGGATGTGGTGCATGTCAAGAAGCTTGTCCTATCGAAATACCTAACTACTACGACGAAGGTGTAGGTATGGTAAAAGCTGCTTACATCCCATTCCCTCAAGCTGTACCATTATGCGCAACCATCGATAAAGATTACTGTATCGAATGTAACTTATGTGTACAAGCATGTGGACCAGACGCAATCGACCACAACCAACAACCTACCGAAATCGAATTAGAAGTCGGTACTATTGTTGCTGCAATCGGTTACGACCCATTCGATCCTTCCAGTATTTACCAATACGGATACGGACGTTACTCAAACGTTATTACCGCTATGGAAATTGAAAGGATGATTAACGCATCCGGTCCTACCGGTGGACACGTTGTAAAACCTTCCGACGGTATTGAACCTAAACGTGTAGCATTCATCCACTGTGTCGGTTCCAGGGATGAAACCATTGGTAAACCATACTGTTCCAGAGTATGTTGTATGTACTCCATGAAAAACGCTCAATTATGTATTGACCACGAACCTGATACCGAAGTAACCTGTTACTACATGGATATCCGTTCATTCGGTAAAGGATACGAAGAGTTCTACAAAACATC
>JAGAVZ010000084.1 GCA_017941635.1 Cellulosilyticum sp. | reverse complement strand
TTGTGTTACAATATCATTTATAGTTATTTGGTTATACCTATGTTTTTATTATGGAAAATCTATTGGCATAGAAATAAAGAAATTTTTTAACAAGGTTTTTTGAGGAGGATTATTATGAGCACTAAGAATGTTGGAGCTGCGGGTATTCTTGTTGGTATGACAATTTTTACAGTAGGTATGTTTACTTGTGTAAACAAGATTGGGCCTGGTTATGCGGGTGTTATTTATAACATGGATGGTGGTATTGAAAACGAAACCTTAGCACAAGGATTTCATTTAGTAGCACCTTGGAAACATGTGAGTGAATATCCGATTTCCACGGAAACGGTCTACTACACGAAAAATAGTGTAGATGGTAATGACAAGGATGAAGACAAGAAAACTGATAAGTCCGTCAACGTGAATACGAAAGACGGCAAGCAGGTCAATGTGAGCGTGACGTACGCGTACCACATGGATGTTGAAAAGCTGCCGACTGTATACGCAAAGTTCCGTGGTCAGGACATCAAGGCTATTGAGTCCGGTTACATGAAAAACGCTATGTATGAAGCACTCAATAACATTACTTCTCAATACAGCCTAATGGAGCTTGTTGGGGATAAAAGACCTGAGATTAATCAAAAGATTTTTGAAGCCTTTAGAGATGATTTGAGCGATTATGGTATTGTTATCGAAACTTTCAATCTGTCGGATGTAGTTCCAGATGAAGCCACAGCAACAGCAATCCAAAATGTTGTGAATGCTCAAAATGAATTACAGAGAGCTAAAATCGAAAAAGAACAAGCTGAGGTAGAAGCAGAAAAGGCTCGTGTTGCCGCAAAGGGTAAAGCTGATGCAGCATTGATTGAAGCTGAAGGACAAGCACAGGCTAACGCTAAACTACAGCAATCACTGACAGAGAGTGTGTTGCGACAAAGAGCAATCGAAAAGTGGTCTGGAAACTTGCCACAAGTTAGTGGTAGTAATGGTGGATTTATTCTTGGTGCTGATTTCTTAAAGTGAGGTGTGTATTATGTCAAACATGCTTAAATGGGCAGAAGAAGAGTTGAAAAGATATGGATATACTTTTTACGGCGAAGGAATGAATGATGATGTATTAGAAATTTTAAAAATACTTATAGACCAAGGACATACTAATATGTCAGCTTCTATTGTAATACAGCTTGTAGATAGGCTTTGGAGTTGGAAACCATTAACATCATTAACAGGTGAAGATGACGAATGGACGGATGACTTAGACCCTACAGGTGATAAGTGGCAAAATAAAAGATATTCAGCAGTCTTTAAGAATAAAGAAACAGGCGAATGTTATGATATAGAAGGGCGTATTTTTGCAGAGCCTAATGGAGTTACCTTTACTTGTAGGCAGTCAAGAGTTCCAATAGAGTTCCCATATATGCCTCCTGATAAATACCCTGTATATCAGCTTAAATATCCTTCGGATGAAAAATCAGTAGAGGAACAGTTAAAAGATGGGGATTACGAAATTCAATAAGGAGCGTGAAGGGCTATGAAAATGGACAAGGTAGCGGGTAGTGGTAATGACGAGTATATGACACCTTGTTACGCTATAGAACCCCTATTAAAGTATCTAAAGCCTTTTCATACTGTGTGGTGTCCTTTTGATATTGAAAGGTCTAACTTTGTTAAGATGCTTAGAGAGGAAGGACATGAGGTTATTCATACACACATAGACGAAGGAAAAGATTTCTTTACACAAAATATAAATTGTGATGTTATTGTGAGCAATCCGCCCTTTAGTCGCAAGACAGAAATACTAGAAAGACTTTTTGAATTAGATAAGCCTTTTGCTATGCTAGTTGGCGTTGTGGGGTTATTTGAAAGTCAGAGAAGGTTTAATATGTTTAAGGATAATAAGTTTGAGATAATGTACCTTAATAAAAGAGTTTCATATTTAAGAAGTTATGATGATGAACGTCCTGCATTTAATCCACCGTTTTCTAGTGTATATGTGTGTCACAATATATTACCACAACAAATAGTGTTTGAGACAGTAGACAACAGGAGGAAAGTAATATGCAGCTTATCAAACCAAAAATAGAGTTAGTAAATCCGGTTCCCTACAAACAAATGCTAAATACAATAGAATTGGCTATTAGGAATTGTTATCAAAGTTACGATAAGATGAAAGATGGCAGTGATGAAGCAATTATTAGAGGATGTATTGCTCGTAGCCACTGCTCCCCACTAGAATTTGGCAATGTTTCAGTACACCTCATCACAGATAGAGCAGTTTTGGCTCAGCTAACCAGACATAGAATTGGTACATCTTTTTGTGTTAGCAGTCAACGCTATGTAAACTACTCAAAGGATAAGTTTGGTAATTCTATTGGCTTTATTGAGCCTGAAGGATTGCCTGACAAAGCATATGATAATTGGGTAGGGGCTTGTAAAGTAGCAGAAGCTGCTTATATGGTTATGACTAAAGATTTAGGCACATCACCAGAGGTAGCAAGAAGTGTATTGCCCAATTGTACAGCTACATCAATTTATATGAGTGCAAATATTCGTGAATGGAGGCACATCTTTAATCTTAGATGTGATTCACACGCTCAGTCTGATATTCGTAAGTTGATGACTAATCTCCTTAAACTTATGTATGAACAATACCCTGTATTTTTTGAGGATTTATATGAAAAGTATGTTAAAAACTGATTTAATGTTACTTATGTTGATAATATTTGTAGCTAGTTTCTTTGTTGGATGGGTAGCTGCTATGTATATAGCATTTACGATATAAATATAAAGGGGGCAATGAGTTGGAATATAATTATAAATACAATAATGATTGCATACTTAAAGATACTTGTCCTCGTCATCAGAAGGTTGGATGTGATGCAGGTTGTACCATCCAACCTGAATTTATGTATCTATATGAAACAAGTGGTATTCCAAAAAATATGATGCGAAAAACAACTTTATATCCTGCTAAGAGAGATAATGAGTCATTCTGCACTCTAAAAGACATTCAACTAGACATTGATAATTTTGTAGAGGATGGCAGGATACTATACTTATGGGGCAATAACAGTGGCAGTGGTAAGACTGAGTGGGCTTGTAAGTTGTTAAAGACATACTTAGCTGTAATATGTATAGGTAATGGTTTTAAAGATAGGGCAAGATTTATATATGTCCCTTCACTTCTTCTTTTGGCAAAAGAGTTTAATGATGATAGTAGACAAACTATATTAGATATGCTAAATACACTAGATTTAGTTATATTAGATGATATAGGTGCTGTACAAAACAGTAATTATGACTTAACTATATTATCCGATATAGTAGACACTAGGTATAGGAATGGATTATCTACTATATTTACATCTAATTTAAGCCCAACTAATTTAGAACAAAGTATAGGCAGTAGACTAAAGGACAGGATATGTTCTGATATTGTTATTGAATTAAAGGGAAGTAGCCATAGAAGGGGTACTAATATATACAAGCGGAGGGATGGATAATGAGTGTGGCAGAACTACAACTTATCAATAAAGTTCTTACTGATAAGGATTACTCATTGATAGAAGATAATTCCATAACAAAAGAACACTTGCCACAAGTTGAAAAGGAGTTTAAGTTTTTAGCAGACTTCTATTCTCAATATAAATCGGTTCCTGATAAGTTAACTTTTGCAGAAAAATTCCCTAAATTTGAATTTATTGAGGTAAACCAACCTATAAAATCTATTATAGATGAATTAAGAGAGCAAGCATTGTTTCGTAGAGCTGTTAGCGTAATTAATGAAAGTTCAGGATTATTTGAACAAAATGCTAATCTAGGAGCTGAATTTTTGCTATCCCACTTAGATTATTTACAGCCAACTTATAATATTCCATATACGGATATAATGCACGACACAAAGCGGCTAGAGGAATGGAAAGAAAAACAGAAAAATCCTGAGGGAAGTTTTATACCACTACCACTTAAAGAACTTCAAGATATGCTTTATGGTTATCAACGTGGTGAAGAACTTTTCTTATGGCTTGCAAAATCAGGCGTTGGCAAAAGTTTTACGCTGTCTATGAGTGCCGAAGCTGCAAGTAAGGCAGGTTACAGAGTTGCACTAATATCACCAGAAATGCAAACTTCTACAATAGCTTATCGCATCGACAGCTCACGCACACACTTCAATAACATGAGTATGCAAAAAGGATTATTAATTCCAGGTTATGAAGAATATTTTGATGAAATATTGAAATCTGACGAGCATATTTTTGTAGCTGATAGTAATGATTTTGGTGGTGACATTACAGTTAGTCAGTGCAAGAATTTTGTTAAGCAAACTAAAGCTGACATACTCTTTATTGATGGTTTAGTGTATGTTAAGCCTGATGGTTATAATCATAGAATGAGCATGACAGATTATATGGGAGAAGCTGGTAAGCAACTATTAACATTTTCTAATGAGGTTAAAATTCCTGTAGTTGCTGTAGTACAATCACAAAGAAATAAAAATAAAAATGGTGATGAAGAAGAGATTGCTACATCTGAAAACATTTTTGGTAGTTATCAATTAGCCCAAGCAGCTACAAGAATAGTATCTATAAATAGAACAGCCAGTGCATTAAAATATAGTGTTGTTAAGAATAGGTATGGACTTGACCATCAATCCTCTAAGTCTAAGGGGATATTATATAATTGTGATTGGAGTACAATGACTGTAACACACATCCCTGATTTAGAAGATATTAAGAAAGATGACGAGATGAGTGAAATAGCTGAAGAAGCTAAAACTAAATTTAAATATGCTTTTTAAGGAGCTGATTATTATGGGAAAATTATTAACCAAAGTAAATATTGGACAAGAGTTGGTAGCCTTGAATGTAAAGCACTCTGAACAAAGGTTTTTACAATTAATTTATAATATTTTAATGAAAGAATATGGTACAGCAAATCTTGGTGACGGTAAGTTGTATAATTTGACTGATGAGGAATTGTTAAAGGTAATAAAGCAAGGTGAAGAGGATGATTAAGCTATGTATTACCAAAGATAAACCTTGTGAGGATTGTGCCCATTACAGTTATGATGTAGATTTTGAAGACTATTACTGTAGTGCTACCCCTAATGATGATGGTGAAGTCTGGTGGAAAGCAAAACACACTTGTGGGGATTGTATATTTTTAGTGACAAATGAGGGAGAACCTTATTATTGTGCTACAAAAGATTTATATACATGCTATAAGTGTGATGATGTTGCTTGTGAATATTTTTTGTTAGGGGGTGAGTTTACGTGAATATATGGGTTACATCAGATACTCATTTTGACCATAAAAATATAATAAAATATTGTAACAGACCATTTAGAACTGTTGATGAGATGAATAATGCAATTTGGCAAAATTGGAATAGTGTGGTTGACGTGGATGACATAGTATATCATCTTGGAGATTTTGCATTGGGGCCTTCTGATGGGTATATACGAAGAGTAAATAACTTATTAGGTGTTCTTAATGGTAAAATATACTTAGTAAAGGGAAATCACGATAGAAAAGTTAATCAACTGAATTTTGAAGCTGTGTTTAATGGGATTGAACTAGATGGTTTATTGCTATCTCATGTACCTAAAGAAACTGACCTAATTAATGTTCA
>JAGAVZ010000083.1 GCA_017941635.1 Cellulosilyticum sp. | reverse complement strand
TTTGATAGGTGGAATGACCACCTAAAATAACAGGTAACAAAAAATCGCCTCCAATCAATAAACATCACCGGACTGGCCGGAAAAAAATATGCTTATCGACAAGGGCGCGTAGCGCCGCATTTTTTGAGGTTACTGTCAAGTATTTATTGATAAAAAAGTGGGGGATTTTAATAAAAAAGGAATCTAAAAGCCTTGATTTTATTGGCTTAGAGATTCCGAGAGTATATTAGATAGTATGGAGGTTGAGTGGCGTGAGCAAATAAGTGAAAATAAATCCAATAGGCCTATTATATATGTGTCTACCTTTGGAAATTTTGATGTGTTAGTCAATGGAGAAAGTATAAAATTTGAACGCAGTAAATCGAAGGAGCTTTTAGCGTATTTGGTTGACCGTAAAGGTAGTGGCGCGACTACAGCGGAAATTGCTTCAGTATTGTGGGAGGATGTTGAGAGAAAGAAGGCAACCAATAATGCACAGCAGGTCATATCTT
The DNA here is from genome assembly GCA_017941635.1 of Cellulosilyticum sp. Classification (GTDB taxonomy): domain Bacteria; phylum Bacillota; class Clostridia; order Lachnospirales; family Cellulosilyticaceae; genus Cellulosilyticum. The sequence continues at coordinate 4,951 of JAGAVZ010000083.1, read as the reverse complement.
CGTTGATGCGTTCATTGAAAGAGGCAGAGATTAAAGATATCGTGATTAAAAAATGGAATTATTTAGCTATTAATCCTACTAAAGTGATATGTGATTACTATGCGTTTTTAAAGGGCGAGTCATGGGCAATTAATGCCTATATGGGTGAGTATATGAGTCAATATAGTTGGGCAGAGATGACCACAGCTACGCTACAAAATAAAATGAAAATAAATGGTAAATAGATTTTTTTGTAAGACTTTTGTCATACTTACACTGCTAAAATATAGATATAGTTCAACACGGAGACAGTAAAGTCACAACAGAGTAAGCTTCCTGAATGGAAATGTAGATACGCTAATTATTCTACAAAAATTTACTAGGAAAGTAGCGCATGATAAAGACGCCTACGTAATAGTGAGTGAGTATATGTAGGAGGTGTGAATCAGTGCGCATTGTACTTGTGGATAAAGATAATCAATGCTTGACAAAACTTGAGGGAATTCTGGAAAGAAGCAATCCCCAAGATGATATATTATTATTTACTGATTCTTATAGAGCATTAGACTATATTAGTAGTTATACTGTGGATGAAGTATATATCGAAATAGATATGTATGATACAACAGGATTAGCTTTAACAAGGCAAATCAAAGAAATGAGTAAATATATCAAGGTGATTCTAATGGCATCTAGCGAAGAATATGCGATAGAAGCCTGGAGGGTGCATGCAGATTATTTTTTAGTAAAACCAGTTACGTTGGAAGCTATTTGGCAAATGAGGGAATAGAACAAGTACAAGAGTAAATAAAAGGTATTTATTAAAGGGGTTTTTAAGTAACAAAGGTCTGGGGAGACACTTAGGAAGGACGTAGTATATTAAATGGGTAATAGGAGAATGGCCTTATCATAATATTGGGAGAACTACGGAACTTCTACGAAAATCAATCCAAGTGAGTATTTTACTGGGGGTAAATACTCACTCTTTTTTTGCACTTTATATTCCAAAATATAGTCAGTTAGAAGAAGATTCGATATAATATGAGCATAAAATGAGATAAAAATAGATGGGAGATTCGTTATGGGGCAAACAATAGAACGTTATCAGTATAGAGGGCAATTAAAGACTGGTTACTTAAGTGAACAAGTAAATAGTGTTTTACAACTGAGTATTGAACGTATTAAAGCACTTATTAAACAAGAAAAAATTATGACAGCAGCTTTATATTATTATGGTGATATGTTGTTTTTATATTATGAGACAATAAAAGAGGGGATTAAAGAAAAAGAGCCATCTATAAAGCCAGAAGAACTCGTAGGAGAGCTTTCGCCTTATCTTGAAATGTGGCCTGGAGTAGAAGGAAAAAGATTATGGGTACATATGCCCACTGTTTATTATCATGCCATTCCTGAAAGTGTAGAGGATTGGTCTAGACCGATGATACCAGAGCTTAGAAGAGGACGTATTGCTTTTCTATATGAAGAGAGTCTATTTGAATATGTATATCACCATGTTGCGATTGTAAATGAAGGGCTATTGCAAGGGGATAAATATCAATTTATAGGACTTCATGAGAATATTTTATTTTCTTATTTTGAAGAGCCAAAGATGATGATGAATATACAAAGAGATTTGTCGAGAGCGTCAGAGGCGATACAGGGGTGGCTAGATGTGAATCCAGAAACCCACTTTATTTCTAAAGGGGATGGAGGTGTTGGAAACTTTATGTTTTTACCATCCTATTTTGCTTTAGGACAAGAAGAAAAGATGAAATAAAAGTGAATTAAATATTTAAAGTTTTTGTAGTAGTACCTGTAAAAATGATGAATAAACGTGTTATAATATAAGTTAACATATATTACAAAAATCATTCACTTGAGATAAATGAAATATAGGAGATTAACAATGAAAACATCAGATTTTTACTTTGACTTACCAGAAGCACAAATTGCACAGGTACCACTTGAAGACCGTACAAGCTCACGCTTAATGACATTAGATAAAAAGACAGGAGAAATTGCACACAAGCATTTCTATGATATTTTAGACTACTTACATGAGGGAGATTGTCTTGTTTTAAATAACACACGTGTTATTCCAGCAAGACTTTTTGGTGCAAGACCAACAGGTGGTAAGGTAGAGTTTTTACTTCTTACTCGTAAAGATGAGAAACGTTGGGAAGTATTAGTAAAACCAGGTAAAAAAGCACGTCCAGGAGATGAAATTATCTTTGGTGATGGGATTTTAAAAGCCGTTGTTGAAGAAGTTATTGAAGATGGGAATCGTATTGTTCGTTTTGAATATGATGGCATCTTTGAAGAAGTTTTAGACCGTCTTGGAGAAATGCCACTTCCTCCATATATCCATGAAAAATTAGAGGATAGAGAACGTTATCAAACGGTTTATTCTAAACATGATGGAAGTGCAGCAGCACCAACAGCAGGACTTCACTTTACAAAGGAGCTTTTAGAAAAAATTCAAGCAAAGGGTGTTAAAGTGGCTTATGTTACATTACACGTGGGACTTGGAACATTTAGACCAGTTAAAGTAGAGGATGTATTAAATCACGAAATGCACTCAGAATTCTATCAAATCGATGAAGAGAATGCGGCTATTATTAATGAAGTGAAAAAAGCAGGTGGACGCATTATCTCAGTTGGGACAACAAGTACAAGAACTTTAGAGTCTAACGCAGATGAAAATGGTATGGTATCAGCACGTAGTGGCTGGACCAATATCTTTATCTATCCAGGATATGAGTTTAAATGTATTGATGCACTCATTACAAACTTCCACTTACCAGAGTCTACACTGATTATGTTAGTAAGTGCACTTGCAGGGAAAGAGCATACTTTAGCAGCATACAATGAAGCGGTTAAAGATGGCTATCGTTTCTTTAGCTTTGGAGATGCAATGTTTATTTCATAGACATCGTTTATAAAGTAAATAGTATTTATAGTAGATGCGTATGATGAGCAGTAGCTATTTGATTCAATTTAGGATGTTATCATAAACATAATAGATAGAAGTGGGGCGTAAATATGTCTTTAAAATTAAGAGAAACACATAAGATAGAGTTTGATGCTATAGATTTCACAGGAAAAATGACACTAAATGGTTTATCTCGTTATATGCAAATGATTGCAGGAAATCATGCGGAGCTTTTAGGATTCAATTACTATAAAAATAGTGATGAGCCAGAATACTACTGGATTTTATCAAGAGTGAAGTATGAAATCACCCATTATCCTAAATGGGAAGATACCATTCACATAGAAACATACCCTGGCGGATGTGATAAGCTTTATGCTGTAAGGTTATTTGATATTTACAACGAAGTAGAAGAAAAGATTGGTCAGATTATAGGTGATTATGTTTTAATGGATTTTAAAACGAATCGTCCTGTTCGAATCAAAGGTAATACAGATGCTCTTGCTTTTTTAGATTTTCCTTATGAAGGGGAAACACTTAAAAAGCTAAAGCTACCTAAGCAGTGCTTAAAAGTTGAAAAACGTAAAGCATACTATTCAGAGATGGATTTAAATAATCATATGAATAATGCCCATTATATAAGGTGGGCTATGGATATGCTACCAATGAGTGTATTTGAATCGTATGAGATTAGTAGCCTTGAAATCAACTATAATGCGTCCATTGAGTATGGGATGGAAGTGAATGTGGCACTTGCTCAGGATGAACAGGGCAATTACATTGTATATGGTAATAGCTTAGATGACACGAAGAATTACTTTGTGGCTCAAATCAATTTATATGCTAAAAATCAATAAAGTAGATTTAAAGCTTTTCTTTATAAAAATACAAAATATAAAGTAAAAAGAGAGAAAGGACTGAGTACCTCTTATGAAGTATAGCAGTTCTTTCTCTCTTTTTTGTATGTTATCCAAAATGGGCATCTAATAATGTCAAATGGTCAGAATCTATTTCTTTAAGTGCAAGACAATAAAGGATATTATTGTTTTTTAGATTATAGAGTGTAATATAATTTCTGTACATGGGATGCGTATCGTCATAGGTCACAGTATAAAGGATTGAATCTGCTATATGATAACTAATAAGCTTAACGAACTTGTTAGGAAGATTCACTTGACCTGTTTGGATAATGCCCAAATCATCTTTATAAATGGCATAGCTTAAAAATAACTCTGAGCTAGAAAAAGTATAAATTTCATCATCTTTGCAGTAAATACTGTCTGGATTAAAGTTTAAGGGAAGATTAATGGTTTCTTCTGGCGTCATAATCAGTAAGCTAAAATTCCCAATAAAATAAGCATTTCCACTTGAATCTAGAGCATAATGAGTGCGTCTATTTGCTTTAGAGGGAGGGGAAAGTCTTCTTGCAGAAAGTACATGAAAGTTCTCTTTACTCAGTGTGTATAAGTAGGCTTTATAGCCATTAGCCTGTGCAGAAAGGAGATAATAAACATCATCACCAGAGCTGATATGATAGATATATTGATTTTCTGAGGCATAGGTTGTATCAAAGCTTGGAGAAGTTACTTCATAGGTTGCTAAATCAATAATATATAGCGTATCTAAACCTTCTGTTAATGAAAGAAAACCATACTGGTCTATTTCGGTGTAATTATAGTAATACGTGATAGGTTTTTGGCCTTTTACACTACGGTATTGATTAACTGTTTCTAATAATAAAGTATTTTTTTCGGTCTCAATAAAGCCTTCCGTAAAACTAGAATAAGGTGTTTCTAATAATTCGATACTGGAAGATTGCATCCCATAAGTTTCAATTTGGGAAGCTGTTAGATCGCTATATAAAAGCCTCAATGACAAATCTTGTTCGGTTAATCGATCGATCAAAACAGTAGATTTAATGTTTTTGAAGGTCGGAGTATTCTTAGGATAAATCCAGGTGCTTATAAAGCCACCTATAAAAAGTAGGAGCAGTGTACCTATCAATAATATTAATTTTTTCATATTACCAATCCTTGTTAG
>JAGAVZ010000006.1 GCA_017941635.1 Cellulosilyticum sp. | reverse complement strand
TTTTAAGGCATCATATTGCATTTTATAATCGGTAAATTTCTGAGTATGTGTATAGGTACTTAAAGAGAATAGCTCATCTGTAGAGACGTTAAAAAAGAGAGCAATAGTTGGAATAAGAGTAATATCTGGGTAGCTTAATCCATTCTCCCATTTACTGATAGATTGTGCAGATACATTAAGATAGTCTGCTAGTTTTTCTTGTGTAATAGAATGAGCAATACGTAATTGTTTAAAAACTTCACCAATTTTAAGTTGCATTAGGTACCTCGTATTTATAAAGTAAATAGTACTATTTCTACATATAAGTATAAAAATAAATAGGTGAAATAACAATAGCGCCATAAGCGTAAAGATAACAACTAGAAGTTGAGAGAGCGTTAGATAAGAGAAAAAGAACTTTTTCGAAAAAAATTTTATATCATAGAAAAATATTTACAAAATTATTTTATTCTATCAATATAAATATAAATTTAAAAAAATAAATATTGAGGGGATATTATGAGTCAGCAAACTAAATTTTTAGTTTTCTCAGATTTACATCATGGTAATATTATGCCTGATTGTCAAAAAAAGGTTAGAAAAGATTATTAGGATAGCTGATCAAAATGAAGTAGATTTTATTGTTAATTTAGGAGATTTTGCATGGGCATGTGAGGAGAATAACTGGATTAGGGATATGTGGAATAACTTAGAAATACCTCATTATCTTATAGCGGGAAATCATGATTTTGATTCTAATGATAAGGAAACATTTAAGAAATTCTATAACTTAGAAAGTACCTATTATACCTTTGATCATAATCAGTTTCACTTTATTGCTCTCGATACTAATTATTATAGGTATGGAGAGAGGGACTATGATTATGCGTTTGGGAATTATTATCCATATGATAGAGAATATATTTCTAAGGAGCAGGCTAGAAGCAGCTATCCGTAGAAGTGATAAAATGTGTGTTTTATTAAGCCATGTAAGGCTTAACTATCCTAATACAAGTGGAGGCTGTGGGAATTATAAACAACTCCATGAGCTCCTGCTAAGAATGAATGAGGAAGCAGGATGGAAAAAGGTATGCCTGGCTATTAATGGACACAATCATACAGACAGTTATCAGTGTTGGGATGGCATTCATCATATTGATATTAATAGTGCATCTAATGAATGGGTTGGGAGCGAATATGGAATACTTGAACCTAATGAAGATTATGATGAAGAAGTACATAAATTACATCCTTATTTAAAGTATGTTATTCCTTATAAAGAACCGCTTTGTGCTATTATTACACTAGATGGTAAAAAGAGAAGATTAGAAGTAAAAGGGATGAAGACATCCTTTATAGGTCCTAGTCTAGAAGAACGTGGTCATAGTGGGACAGTGGGAGGGACACCTATTACACCTATTATTTCTGATCTAGAGCTAACGATTTAAAAATTATGAAGATCTAAATCAAGTACTAAAGGAAAATATAAATGAATGAAAAAATAAACTTAGCTTTAATAAAAAATGCATACCCTACTTTGTCTAAAAAAGAAAAGCTAGTTATAGATTATATTCTAGAAAATAGTGAGAGGGTATTTTCTATGACTGTATCAGACCTAGCAAAGAAAGTAGGTGTAGCCGCATCAACTATTGTAAGACTATGTAAAAACCTAGGTTATTCAGGCTTTTCGGAATTTAAAATAGATTTTGTTAGAAATAACCCTAAACAAGTGAATATATTAACACCTGTAATTAATGAACAAGACACTGATACTAAGGTGTTTGAGAAAGTGTTTGATTCGAGTATTCAAACCTTACAGGATACCTTAACTATGATTAATAAGGTTGATATTGAAAAGGTGGTAAGTATATTAAAAGAGGCACGCTCTATTCAATTCTATGGAGTGGGTACCTCGGCTCCCATTGCTATGGATGCCTACTATCGTTTTATGAGAATTGGATATAACACTTTTTATTCTGTTGATTCTCACATTATGAGGATTTCTGCTTCCAGATTAAGTGAAGTAGATGTTGCTATAGGTATATCTCATTGCGGAAAAACTATAGATACAGTGGAAACGCTTAAGATTGCTAGGATGAAGGGGGCAAAAACCATTGCTATTACAAGTAATGCAGGAAGTCCTATTTGTAATGAAGCAGATATTTGTCTTATTGCTTATTCAGATGAGATTAGATATCCCATTGAAGCTATTTCCTCTCGTTTAGCACATATTGCAATTCTGGATGCTATCTGTGTAGCATTATCTTTGAAATCTAAGGAGCGCACATCAGAATGTATTGATATGATGCATACACTTTTTAAGCCAATGAGAACGAATAAATAATAGAGAGTGAATTAAAGGGGGATGATGGTGAATCGCATAAATATTAAAAGAGGATTTATATTAGGGATGTGCTGGATGGCCTATGCAAGCATTTACCTAGGCAGACTCAATCTTTCTATTGCAGCACCTATTATGGAACAGGAGGAACTTATTAATTCTGTTCAAATGGGTACACTAGGTAGTTGTTTCTTCTTTACATATGCATTTGGGCAGATTATTAATGGCTATTTAGGGGATATAGTGAATCCAAAGAAAATATTTTCTACAGGGCTCATTATTGCAGCAGTCTGTAATATTTTAATTGGTTTTGGACCCTCTGTAACTATGATTTTCTTATTATGGAGCATTAATGGTTATGCTCAATCTATGATTTGGGGACCACTTTTAAAAATACTAGCCCATACTTTTATTAAAGAGAAAGAGCGTTCACGTGCAGCAATGATCCTGTCTACATCAATAGGAGTAGGAAGTGTATTGGCCATTCTCATTTCCTCTATAGTTTTAGAAAAAGGGTTTGAAACAGTATTTTGGGTAGCAGGTATTATTATGCTTATTATTGGCATTGCTAGTTTGATATTTATACCTTATGTTAATCAAAGTAAAATTATAAAAAGAGAACACGTTTCATTTTTTAAAATTTTCTTAGATAACAAAATAAGAGCAATACTGATACCCAATATGGCTCATGGTATTATAAAAGATAACCTTAATTTATGGATTCCTATTTTATTTATGATGATGTATGGGATAGATGTGAAACAAGTCGTAACATATGTATTTTTAATACCGCTTGCTACATTGGTAGGACGTCTAATTTTTCCATGGATGTATCATAGATGTAGAGAGAATGAAAAAGTGGTAGTTACTATTGCCTTTATAGTATGTATTGGTTCATTGATGCCATTAGTAGCTTATCAAATACCTATCTGGTTTGCAGCGTTATTACTTGCCTGTATAGCATTGGCTGTATCAGTTATTAATGCAGCTTTTTTAACTATTTTTCCATTACGATTTGTTGAAAGTAATAATGTAGCTTCAGTATCAGGGATAATGGATTTTATAGCCTATATGGGATCAGCTATAGGGTCAGTTTTATTTGGGATAGTTATAAAATATTCAGGATATAAGTCAATAATCTTATTTTGGATTGTTATATCCGTTATTTCTGTAGTATGTATGATACTTTCTATAAATAATGAAGGAATGGTATCTAATGAAAGAGTAGAGAGATAAAGGGTAATAGAGAAATTTAATAAGTCAGGATAAAAAATCTCCTTGCAGAAAAGAAGAGAGTCATAAACTACTTCATGTAGGGAGATTTTAATAGATTAAACTTAGCGTTTTAATAAGTAGAAGTGTTAACTTGACACTCCCTATTTACTAATGATATACTCGAGAAGGTAAAATATAATAGATAGTAAAAAAAATTTTTTTGAATTTATATGGCATGCCAGGTGGTGTTAAATGAGAGCTTGATATAAGAAAGCTCTATATATTTTAGATGAACTTGGCATGCCATGTAGAAGTTTTGATAAGAAAGGGGGATTACATGGCAGTATATAAATTAATACGTGAAGATATTGTTGAAGATATCTTAACGGGTATATATGAACCTGGAGAAATGATTAAAGGACAAGAAATCTATGCTAAGAAATTTAATGTAAGCCGTGCCACTGTACGTAAAGCTATTGATGAGCTAGTGGAGAAAAAAGTACTTTTTACTGTAAAGGGTAAAGGCACATTTGTAAGTGAACAAACTACAAGTAAGACAAGAAGTGGAAGAAAGCTTTCATTTAGTGAATCAGAACGTGTTAAAACACAAAAGCTAAGTTCAAAAATTATTGCACTTTTTGAGTGTAAGGCTAATAAGCGTATTGCAAGGCAGTTAGGTATAGAGCTAGATGCAACAGTAGTATGCCTTAAGAGGGTCCGTATGGTCAATGGTATTGCAGAGAACTATCAGATTAGTTACCTAAATAAAGAGCTGATTCAAAATATTGATTTTAGTAAAGAGGATATGAGTTCATCATTCTTATTTAAATTACTAAAGGAAAAAGCTGGCTTAGTACCGCAATACTCTGATGAAGAAGTGCGTGCAGTCATTTGTCCAGAAGATATAGCACCAGAACTTGGCATCTGCAGTGATGAACCTGTACTCTTTATCAGACGAACAACCTATAGCCAACAAGGCAGAGTAATGGAATATTGTGAGGACTATGAGTGCTCAGACATTAAAGGATTAAAGATCAGGACATTTGCGTAGACAGCATACATAGAGGAGAGGACAATGGATACTCAGTTAATCATTAGTGATGTAGATGGAACATTAATTGATCAGACAGAAGAAATATCTCAGGCATTTAATGAGCTTAGTGAAAAAGTGAAGGCTGAAAAGATTCCTTTTACAATTGCATCAGGAAGATGCTATAGCGAGTTAAAAGCTTTTATAGAACATTTTAATATTCAGTTGCCAGTTGTTGTTAATAACGGTGCTGGAGGCGTTCAAAATGGCAAATTAATTTGGAGTAACTTAGTGGATCCATTTATGGTAAAAGAAGCTATGTTATGTGCAGATCGTATGGATATGGTAGTCGTAACAAGTGATGGACTTACAGATACAGCTTATAGACATAATGCCTACATACAGAGACAAATTGAAAAGTTTGGAAGATACAATCGTTTTCATATTCCATTAGAGCATGAATGGGAAGATTTAAAAATACAAAAGTTATTATTAATTGACCCTGAGAAGCCAGGTCGAATTGATCAAGTATTAAAACATTTAGAACCGTATAAAGATCATTTAAATATCGTACAATATGATGCAAGGTCAGCAGATATTATGGCAAAAGATTCTAATAAGGCTATGGGTATTATTAATGTAGCCAAAGCACTTCAAATAGAGCTCGCAAATGTAATGGCTGTTGGGGATGCTCAAAACGATATTGAAATGATTAAACAGGTTGGACAAGGTGTAGCTGTTGCAAATGCCAAAGATGAACTTAAGCAACATGCAGATTATGTTTGTGAGAATAAAAATGCTGCGGGTGTTTTAGAAGCCGTGAATAAATTTTATGAGACAGCGATTTAAGGAGAGTCTAGAATGTTAAAGAAAAAGAAAGATAAGAAGTTCCTAAAAACAATGGAACCCTATCTATGGTTGTTACCAGCATTTATTTTGTTTGGTGCTTTTACATTTTATCCATTTATTGAAACGATTTTCAAGAGCTTTTTCATCGTGGATTCATTTGGAAATGTTAACCGATTTGTAGGACTTGAGAATTACATGTACATTCTTTCAGATGAGAAGTTTGTACAAGCTATATTTAATACAGTTTGGTTTGTACTCTTAACTGTACCAATATCAAAAGTGTTAGGTTTTTTACTTGCACTTCTTGCAAATAAAAAGCGTAAAACTTCTATATTTTATGAAACAAGTTTTGCTATACCAATGGCTATGGCGTCATCTGTTACAGCTATGATTTTCCAATTACTCTATGTACCTTCATTAGGATTTATCAATGGATTTTTTGGAATAGATGTACAGTGGTTAACAGATCCTAAAGTAGCACTTATAGCTATTGCTATTATACAAATCTGGTTATCAACAGGTTATGCTTTTATCTTTATGTTATCAGCCGTAAGAAGTGTACCAGATGATTTAATTGAAAGTGCTGATCTTGAGGGGGCAACACCTTTTAGAAAGTTAATCAGCATTTATTTACCGATTACATCCCCTACAATGTTTTATCTAATCATAACAGATTTAGCTTACAGTATGATGATGATGGGCTTAGTTAATATTCTTACAGACGGTGGTCCATTTGGTGCAACACAAACCATTATGCAGTATGTTTATAAACAACTTTCTGCAACAGGAAACTATACCAATGCTAACCCAGCAGCTATTATTGCCTTCGTTATGACCTTTATTGTAACGATGTTAGGTTTTGCTTGGGAGAAGAAAGGGGTACATTATCAGTGAGAACTAAGAAAATGAGCGACATTTTAATTCAGCTCCTATGTATCTTTTTAGCATTACTTATTCTATTTCCAATCTTTTATGCTTTTTCAGTATCTTTGATGGAGCAAAAGGATGTATTATCAAATCCACCTAATTTGCTGCCACCAACGATAACTTTTGAAAACTACGTAACAGCATTTACAAGAACAAGTTTAATGCGTTACATGTTTAACTCCTTTGTCATTGCTACAGTAGCAAGTATTTCAAGAGTAATTCTTGCAACCATGGCAGGATTTAGTTTTGCCTTCTTTGAATTTAGAGGTAAAAAAGTACTTTTTGCACTTACAATGGCTACGATTATGATCCCGCCAGATGTATTAATCGTTTCTAACTTCTCAACGATTTCTAAGTTAGGACTTATTAACACATATGTAGGGATGTGCTCAATCTTCCTTGTATCTGCAGCAAATATTTTCCTTATGAGACAAAGTTTCTTAACTTTCTCTAAGTCTTTAAAAGAAGCAGCACATATGGATGGGTGTGGTAACGTAAGATTCTTCTTTACAGTACTACTTCCAGTATCCAAACCAATTTTAGTAACAGTCTTTATTTCATCATTTGTCAATGTGTGGAATCAATATGTATGGCCAATGCTTGTAACAAACCAAAATGAAATGAGAACCATTCAGGTTGGTATTACAATGCTTAAAGATAGAGAATCAGCAATATTTGGACCTGTTATGGCAGGTGTAGTTATTACCTTAATTCCAACAGTACTTGTATTTGTTCTTTTCCAAAGAAAGATTGTATCAGGTATGATGTCAGGTGCTGTTAAAGAATAGAATATAAAAAGAAAGGGTAAGTCAAAATGAAACTAAAGAAATTAATTGCTATGGGACTTGCAACAACTATGCTACTTGCAACAACAGCTTGCGCAAATGGTGAGGCAAATGAAACGCCTGCTCCAGATGCTGCGCCAAACGGAGCAACACAAATTACTTACTGGCACTCAATGGATGGTGTATTTGGAGAGATTGTTAATAAACAAGTAGAAGCTTTCAATAGTACAATCGGCCAAGAAAAAAATATCGTGGTTACACCAGTATTCCAAAACTGGCCAGGAACAGAAGCATTAACAGCTGCTATGTCAACAGATGATGTGAAAAACATGCCAGATGTTATTCAGCTTTATGGTGAAAGTGTAAGCTTAATCCGTGACTATAAACGTACAGTATGGGCTGAAGATTATATTACATCAGCTGATTCTAGAGTAAAAAAAGAAGATTTAATTCCTAATACGATTTCTTCACATTCTATCGAAGGTAAAATGATTGGCGTACCTTATACTTCATCAGCATTAATGATGTACTATAACAAAACATACTTTGACCAAGCTGGTATTACAGATGTGCCAACAACGATTGCACAGATGGCTGAAATCATGCCAACACTTGTTGAGAAAACAGATGCTGAATATGGTCTTAACGTAAGAGTTGACCAATTTGAACTTGAAAACTGGATTGCTACACAAGGTACAGAGGGTAGCTATTTTGGTAACAATGAAAGTGGTCATAATGGACATATGACAGAGCTTGAAGCAGATAAAAATGGTACACTTATGAACTTCTTAACAGAATGGGAAAAAGTAGTAGGTTCAGGCGCTTATAAAGCAACTCGTGATAGTATTAATGAAGAATTCGCAGCAGGTATGCATGCAATGGTTATTATGACAAGCTCACGTATTCAAACAATTGCTGATTTAGTAGGCGATAAATTTGAATGGGGCATTGCACCAATCCCAACAGTAAGTAGCGAAGATGTAGGTGGGGCTTACCCAAGTGGTTCAGGTCTTTATATGTTAGATAGAGATGACGAAGCTAAAAAAGCTGCTGCATGGGAATTCGTACAATTTATGATTTCACCAGAAGCACAAGTAATGTGGTTAGATGGAACAGGTTATGTACCAGTTAATACAAAAACAGTAGAACTTGATGCTTATAAAGCAGCTATTGAAAAAGAGCCACGTCTTAACGCACCACTTGAAACATTACAAAATACACCAGCAACAGTTGTACCAGCCTTCTGTCCAAACTCAAGTACAGTAGGTTCAGTTATCAAAGATGCTATGATGGCATTTGGTACAGGTGCAGCAAACAAAGATCAAACTTATACAGCGATTGTAGATGGTATTACACAAGCTATGAATGATTACTATCGTGCAAATCCAATTAATCAATAAAAATTCTAGATACAAGTGCTTATGCACTTGTATCTATTAGTTTAAGGGAAAATTATGAAAAAAATACTAATTGATTGTGATCCGGGAACAGATGATGCGTTAGCTATTATGTTAGCAGCTTACTCGGAGGAAATAGAGGTTTTAGGTATTACAACCGTGGCAGGGAATGCAAGGCATACAGTATGTGCACAAAATGCATTAAGGATTTTGGAACTATGCCATAAAACACATATTCCTGTCTATGAAGGGGCACATGCACCACTTAAACGTACCCTTAATTTTTCAGATACGTATTGTGGAGTAGATGGACTAGGTGAAAGTAAGTTACCAAAACCAATCACTAAAGTACAAGATCAAAATGCCATTGACTTTATAATAGAGGTCGTGAGCAAATATAAAAATTTACAGATTGTTTCTATTGCACCAATGACAAATCTTGCACAGGCTATTCAAAAAGCACCACATGTAGATTGGAGCAAGGTAAGCATAGTAACAATGGCGGGCTATTATAAAATTTTAGGTGATAAGTTTGTAGGGCGTCCACGTTGTGAGTGGAATGTGCTTGTCGACCCTGAAGCATTTGAAATTGTTATCCAGTCAGGGATACAGTTTAAAGCACTAGGTTTAGATGTAACAGCTCAGTTGCAAAATGAAATGATAGAGGAAATATTAAAAGAAGCATCTCATAGTTCAAGACTTCAGTTCTTAAAAGATGCTATAGACTTTAATCTTAGAAAAGGATTAAAGCCATACAGCCTTTTAGTAGACGCTATGCCAATGGCCTATATGATTGATGAGACCATAGCTGAATTTGAAAGTGGACGTATTGAAATTGACTGTGAGAGCCCACTTGGTGAGGATACGATTACATTTGAATTACATCCAGACCACGCTAACTTACAAATCGCTAAATCATTTAACTTTAAGAAATATATCCAGTTACTAAGAGAGAGGGTGTTTTTTGCATGAGACTAGCAACATCATCAAATATTGTATGTGAGCGTCCAAATGGTGAAGTATTTACACTAGAGAAGACATTACAATTAGCAAGTAAAGCGGGCTTTGATCGTTTTGATATTAGTTTTTATGACTGGTCACTCCCACATTCACCGTTTATAACAGATAAGTGGGAAGCTTGGATTCATTCAGTAGCTAATGAGGCTGCAAGACTAGGTGTACAATTTGGGCAATGCCATGCATATACTTTTAATTTCCTTGATCATAAGCTTTCAGAAGAGGCTTATAAATATCATCAAGAGCTTGTAGAAAGATCTCTTTACTGTTGTCATATACTAGGTTCAAAACTTTGTGTAACTCATCCTGATACAGATTTTACAAGTTCTACTCTAGTAAAAACTTCAAGAGAAAAAAACATAGGGTATTTTAAAAATCTTTTAGAAATCAGCTCAAAATATGATATGGAATTAGCTGTAGAGAATATGGTAGACTTTGGTATTAAACCACATAGAAAATTTGGTGTCACAACAGAAGAGTTAGTAGACTTTGTAGAGGCCTTTAATGATAGCCGTATGGGCATTTGCTGGGACTTTGAACATGCAGATATTATGCAGCAAGATCAAGTTAAATCTTTACTTCATATTGCACCATATCTTAAAGCAACGCATGTATCGGATACACATAGTGCAACAGATCATGATTTAATGCATGTCATGCCTCTATTTGGTAAGATAGATTGGAAAGCAGTTGTCAGTACTTTAAAACAAATTGACTACAAAGGTGATTTCTGTTTTGAAGCCCATAACTATGCTAATAGACTACCAGATGAACTTATAGAGACTGCACTTCGCTTAAGTTTTGAAATCGGACAGTATTTAATGAAACTTTAATAGACTTTCTAAAACTAGGTCATACTAATACCAAATATTTTGGAAGAGGAGATGACCATGACAGAAGGTCAAGCAAAAACTTATAGCAGTGTACTAAAGGAACGTTTTGTAAAATTACTAGAAAAAAGAATCGATAACATGTTATAATAAATAAAATAGTACTCATCATATCTTTGGTATTTCTCAAATATACAAGTTATGATGAGTCTTTTTATATAGAGGAAGTCACTTAGAAAGAAAGAGGACAAAGAATGGAATTAGCCAAAGTATATGAACAATATAGAAGTTTAAATAATCAGTTACAAACATATTTAGAGAAGTTTATTGCAACAGAAGAGGTGACTTGTGACCAAATTAAACCGACATTGGAAGATGTACAAGACGGTATAGAGCATCTGCTTAATCGCACAAGTGAACTCACAGTAGATGAAGCACATGAAGGAGACTTAAAAGACCTTAAGTATTTAATAACAGATACGCTATTTCTATTAATGGACTTAATCAATTTTTGCAATCATAATGAATTAGGTAGATGTCAAATGCGCGCTATTAATTACTTAGGGAAAAGAAAACGTGTAGAGGTATTTGGACAATAAATAAGTGTATAGGGTATATGTTCGCTTAAAGTAAGGTGACATATACCTAATTTTTTATTAGATTTTTATAAAAGAGGAAGCAAATAAATAATTTTTTTAAGAGAATGAGGTATCCTAAAATAAGTATATAAATGAATTTAAAGGAGTGAGAGAAAATGAAATATAAAAGAATGTCATTGATTATAATTATTTTTTTACTCAGCCTATTTTCTCTATATAGTTATGGTAATGAGGTTAAACCCTCTCTTAATATTATCCCTTCTGAAATAACTTTAAATAAGGGCCAAAGTCAGCAATTTATAGCTTTATTAGGGGAAGAACAGGGGCAACTAAGTAGAAGGATAGATTGGCGTGTGGATGGTGTACAAGGCAATACAAGTATAGATCACACAGGTGTGTTATCAGTAGGAGAAAATGAGACAAGCCCTATTCTCATAGTTACAGCTACATTTAAAGAAGAAGTAAGTCGATTTGGAAGAGCTATTGTGCATGTTATAGACAATAAAGTTTCTCAGCAATATACACTTACCGTTATAAATGGAACAGGAAGTGGTCGATATGATCCTAATATACAAGTTCTGATTACAGCTCATGTGCCAGAAGGTAAAGTATTTGATCATTGGGAAGCCTCTAAAGGTAGTATAGAGAATCTAAGAGCTTCTCAAACACTTTTTACAATGCCACAAGAAGACACAATGGTTATAGCTTATTTTAGAGATCTCTAGGCTAAGTATTTTAAAGTACAGGCATAAAAATGATGCTTTGTAGAATAATAACTTTAAAATACTTAAGAAGGAGTACAGATACATGAGTCAATTACATTTTCCAGTAACATATGAAGGTAGCCATGGTGAAAAAGTAGAGAAAGAAATTACACTCGATAGTGAAAGGTATAAAAAGTATTATCAAGATGAGTACTTTCAATTAATGCAAGAATATCCACCAGATCAAGCAGAAACACATATTCTACCCGTTAAGAAAAATTATATTCAAAAAGAAGTGAGTCAGGCTTTTGGTAATGAAAAAGAGGTGGCTTATGATATTGCAGAAATGATTAATGCTTTAGATAGAGAAGTGAAAGGCGTTCAAAATGAGACTTGATAAATAAAATTTTTAAAATATATTGAAATAATCTAAAAAAAGCATATAATAAAAGTATGGACTAAGCGGGTGTGGTACAATGGTAGAACATCAGCTTCCCAAGCTGAGGACGCGGGTCCGATTCCCGTCATCCGCTCTTAGTATATAAAATGTGACTTAAGCTTTATGAGATAAGGCTTAAGTCTATTTTTTTATTGTATAATGAATTATTTTATATAATTAAATGTAAATATTAGTATATCAATCAGATAATAAATACAGGAGGAAATAGTAATAGATTATGAAAAAAGTATGTCCGAAATGTAATTATGAAAATAATGAGGGGGATTTCTACTGTGCCAATTGCCAAGCAGAACTAAGGCAGCACACAGATGCTCATGCTGACATCACATATTATAATATTTCTAATATGAGTAGTATAGGTAAAGAGATTTATGGAATAGTACAAAGAGTTTATTAAGAAATTTTGCAATTGCACAATTTATCTTAATAGGTATAGGGCTAGTATTAATCTTCATAGGATATATTTTTTAGCGTAGACAAAATACGCACTAAGAATATCCATAGGGATTGTACAAGAAAAGGAAGATCTAGAATCTATCTTTAAAAGGTTAGTTAGGGTAATAGTATTAAGGCTTAGCATTATACTGAAATAATTAATTGAGCAAAAATAAATCATTTGTTATTGCTAGTTGCCATTCCATTATATAGTGCTTTACTTATTGCAATGGAATTATTAAGGCATTTCAAGACAAAATAAGTAGTATTTCAAACACTTACCATTTGGTAGGTGTTTTTATTTTATGATAGTTTGTCAAGTTAAGTGCAACACTTATTAAGTTCTCTTAAGAAGACCTCGTTAGGTGTCTTATATCCCAGACATTTTCGAGGTCTATTATTAATTTTAGTCACTATCTCATTTAAATCATCTTGAGTTATCCCACTAAAGTTATATTTCTTAGGATAAAATTCACGGATGAGACCATTTGTATTCTCATTCGTCCCTCTTTGCCATGATGCATAAGGATCTGCAAAGTAAATCTCAGTATT
>JAGAVZ010000082.1 GCA_017941635.1 Cellulosilyticum sp. | reverse complement strand
ATTACATTATATGAGAAGCAGGGGGCATCTCTTTTAGATAGACAAGTACGTACAATAACAGAAGATGCTTCATTGAATGAGAAGTATACGCATTATGTACAAAAATGCAGTTATTTAAAAGATTGTTTAAACAAAAGATTATTCAGTGACAGAGAGTATCGTAACTTCTTTATTGTGACACGTACTTTAGCACAACAAAATTCAAATGTTGAGACTTACAATTTTTCGCCTACAAAACTAACAACCTTACTTGTTAGTTTTCAAATGAGAGCAAATGATACACTCTACTTTGCGTCTTATGATACCCGCACTCAACAAATCTACATTACAATGAATGTAGAGGAAATTAAAACATATTTAAGAAATAACCTCAATACACTCATTATTACGGATTATATCGCGAGTATTCAATTACAAGCTATCCTAAATGATGTAGAAATTCGCTATATGGAAGTCTCAGAACTACGCAAGCAGCTAGAGCAACTTCCAAAGCTTATAACATTACACATTGATAGTATTACCAATCTTTTAGATACTACTGCAAGACCTGATTTTGTGGAGTGGGAATGTCATAATGTTATGCGTGTAAATGTTTCTAGAAATGAAGGAGCGAACTGTTTACAACATCTTGAGAACATCAAATATTTGTTTGATACTCGATTGAGAGAAGGTGTAAGCGCAAGACACCTTACTACTATAGAGGCTAGGAGAAGAGGAGTAGACAGCAGATGTACCCTATCGCAGTTAGCGGATATACTATTGTATAATGGTAGAAAAAGTAACTATAGATTCAATGTTATTGATTTGTTAAAGCAAAGTAATGTTATTACAAATGCCAAGGTAAATGCCTTCTTACTAGATGTGCATGACAGTGTAGAGTGTAATATATTCAGTGATTTAGGAATAGACTTAACGATTGGTAAGAGTGGTTATGGTGGATTAAGAGGATGTATCAAAGATTACTACAATCCGAAAGGAACTAAAATAGTTTGTTTTGATTTCAGTTCATTTTATCCAACTATTTTACTGGACTTAAACAATTCTATTTGTCAAGTTATCAACTTTGGAGAGTTTAAAGGACTTTATGATAAGAAATTCAGTGCTGATACACCCCAAATGGCAAAAACTTTTTATAAGATATTAATCAATACAGCAATTGGTGTTTTAGGAAGTTCAAAGAATAAATTCAAAATGAAGAGTAGAGATACTTGGAAAGCTATTATTAAAATTGGACAACTTACTATGCTTAACTTGCTCTACTCACTAGAACAACAAGGAGCAAAGATTCTACATGTTAATACAGATGGTTGCTATGTAGAAGTTCCGGAAACTCAACAACTGCATGTTGAACATAAGTATCCAATACATATTGAAGAGTTTAGTCATATCTATATCAAAGGTATCAATGATTATATGGTGGGTAATTCTGACCGTGTTATTTGTAAGGGGAAATATAAGTATATGGATTGTACATTTGTTAAAAATCTTGTCATTGCAAAACAACTCTTCCATAAAACTTATGAAGAAGTAGACTATCAATTGGAAGACTGCTATTTATACAGTAGCATAAAGGATAGTCGTTATATACATTTCACTTGTGGATTTAATGACTATGAAGTAGATACTCGTACTTTAACTTACTTAGAGGAATACAAATTAAAATATCCTGATAAGGATATTCAAATTGATACACAATCATATTATGCAATAGCAGACTACTACATTAATTAATTTACCATTCATACAGAGGGTTCAATTT
>JAGAVZ010000081.1 GCA_017941635.1 Cellulosilyticum sp. | reverse complement strand
AAGATAAAACTTATGAAGAAGAATTGGTAGAAGATGTTTTGTCTGTGGTTACGGTGTTCTCATCTAGACTTTATGGAAGCCGAAGCCATAAAAGCAGAAAGATGACTTCGGTGTTAAAAGAGGCTATGCAAGAATAAATAGAAGGAGGTGTTTAGTATGAAATATAACAGAAAAATAGAAATTGTATTTGAAAAAGAAGACGAGTTAATTTTAGATGGTCAGAGCAAAATATGTAATTGGTTATACAATAAACTTTTAGATATATGCAAATCAGATTACGCTCTTTATGGAAGAGCATCTAAAATAACTTTTGGAAATAACATACGTGATATGGTTCCTGCTTTAAAATATGATTTCCCTTTTCTATCATCAGTACATTCATCTCCTACTAAAAATGTAGGAAGACGACTTCAAGATGCTTATAAGGACTTTTATTCTAAGAAATGTGAATATCCTAAGTTTAGGTCATGGAAATACAGGAAATGGTTTAGTTTATATTATGATGAACCAAATAAGGGATTCTCTTTAGTAACTAACAAGATAATTCAAATTAGTTTAGGTAAAAACATGGATAACAAGCAAATGTACGTCCATGGGGAGTTTAAAGAAGCTTTTAATTTGAATGAAAACGAAAAGATAAAAACATTTAGATTATGTAAAGAGAAAAATAAGTTCTTTGGTGTATTTACAATAGAGGCTCCCGACACTACGCCGAAGGCGGTAGAACGATGGATTGCAATCGACCAAAATCATAAAAACTTCTTTGTGGCTATAGACCATAATGGTCAAACTTTTGAATTTACAAAGCTCTATCAAGATAAATACTTTGATAACATTATAGACGAATTAAAATCTAATCGTGATAAATGTAACAGAAAACATAAAAAGAAAGTTACACATATGTCAAATGCTACATATTATGTACCTAATCGTAGATGGGTAAAGTTAGACAAAGCTATTAAGAGAAACGAGTCAAGAAAGCGAGAACAGACTAAGCAAATCATGTACTCGATAGCTCACTTTATAGCCCAAAATTACGATAAGGTGATAATAGGTGATTATGTACCATCTAAAAGCAAAGAAGATATTTGTAACATTAATAGAGATGTTATTAATCAAAGTCATGTAGGTGAATTTAGAAGTATTCTTGGGTGGGTTATGACTAAATCACATAAGTCTTTTGTTAAAGTTTCAGAACAATATACAACTCAAACTTGTTGTGTTTGCGGTAAAAAAGAAAAGAAAGATGTTACTATTAGGGAGTTTACATGTAAAAAGTGTAATACATTCATATTGAGAGATGTTAATAGTGCGATTAATATAGCCAAAAAGGATAACTTAGTTCCATTAACGCCTAGTTTATCGAAGATAAACAGGGTCGGAACATATGTATTTAAACAACGTAGATTGGTTGTTATTTAAAAAATTTTCATTGTCTAGCTCAGACCCCTCATTGATTTGAGGTGAACTGTTTAAAATCTTCTTTTTGTGGAACAAACACCAGTCGTATTTTGGCAGGCTCGATGCAGAGAAATCGTAATCGAGAGGAATTAAATTTTCGTATGGAAAGACGAAAAGCTTAATCTTTTGGTATATCCAGAAAAACCTCTTCATTTGAATAGGTATAGATGGGTTAAGATAGGTTAAGTAGAGCGGAATGATGTTGTGGATATAAGTAAAAAAGTAGCAGAATGCTTAGAATCTAAAGCTAATTACAAGGGAGTATGTCTTGAATTTTCAAAAACTCTAAGAGAGAGATTAAAAGAACATAGCTTTATAAATGACATATCAGAACATATAGAAAGTGATGATTTAAGAGCATATATAAAAGGCGATTGTATGGACGAGCATATGATATTATATGTAATAGAGCATATGTTAAAAGATGGTGATGCTAAAATAGTTTTT
>JAGAVZ010000080.1 GCA_017941635.1 Cellulosilyticum sp. | reverse complement strand
TAGGTCTTTGAGAAGGGAAAGCTGAGGCTAAATCATAAAGTCAGGAGACCTGCCAAGTAATTTTAAACTTATGCCTCTGGGACAGGGAGGAATATAAGAAAAGCGCGCGCTATACTCCTGTCCATAGATAGGAGTTTTTTTATGCGCATGATATGAAAGAAGGGTTAATGGATGAGAGGGGATAACAAAATCATTGCATGGGTTATTGTGGTCATACTTACTTTAAATGTATGTTTACCTATTTATGCAACACCAGTGGTGACACCAAGTGGGCAGAATCTTTCTTCTACTACTCAAACGCAGTTAAGAAGTATTGAAAGTGAAGTTAAAGATGCACTTGATCATACAACCAGCTATATATTGAATAAAGTCAAAAAGCCAACAGTAGGCTCTATTGGAGGCGAGTGGGCAGTTTTAGGCCTTGCACGTAGAGGGGTAGATGTCCCTAAGACATACTACGAAGATTATTACAAATGTGTAGTAGAAAAAATTAAGCAAGAAGAAGCAAAAGCAACAAGAAAATGGGGACTAAAAGTGACAGAAACCCAGAGACTTGCTATTGCACTTACAGCTATAGGAAAGGACCCTATGCATGTAGCAGGCATAGATTTAATAGAATACTCTTGGAATAAAGAAAAGAAAATGTCTGATCTACCTAAGGCACATCAAGGTTTAGGAGATAGACAAGGTTTAAATGAATTGGTATTTGGTCTTATAACCATAGATTTAAAGCAGTCTACAAGGCCTAAAGATGCAACGATTTCTCGTAATAGTATTATAGAAAAGATCTTAAAAGATTATAGAACAAAAGATGGAGGGTTTAGTTTAAGTAAAAATGGAGCAAAGGCGGATATGGATATGACAGCTATGACACTCCAAGCCTTAGCACCTTATTATAATCAGAAAAATTATGAATATGTAACAAAAGCAGTAGATAAAGCGCTTAAGCTTTTATCTCAGAAGCAAAGTAAAAGTGGTGGCTTTATAAGTGAGTATGGGCTTGTTTTAGGAGAAGGTATAGAGACATCAGAAAGTACAGCTCAAGTCATTGTAGCACTTTGCTCACTAGGTATTGATCCTCAAAAAGATGCACGGTTTATAAAAAATGGTAAGAGTCCTATAGATGCTTTAATGGAGTATTATGTGAGTGGAGGCGGATTTAGGCATTTACGTGATGGAAAAATAGATCAAATGGCTACAGAGCAGGCTTACTATGCATTAGTAGCCTATGAGCGATTATTAAAAGGTCAAACTTCCTTATATGATATGACAGATATAAAGGTGTATAAGTAGAGATGAAACAAAAAATTAAAGTTTTGTTAGCTGTTTTAATGTGCCTCATCATAACATGGTTTCTAGGAAGCAAGGTATCTCATCAGAAGGTTTATACGCCAGGGCAAGTAGAATATAGCAGTCAATCTGAAACAGAACAGGTAGAAGAAGTAGAACGAGACAAGTATTTGACAGATCCTGTGCCAGAAAATAAACCTAAGCCCGTTGAACCAGAAGCTATCACTATCAATAAGGAAAAATCTTTTAAAGTAAAGCTTTCTATTACCTGTGAAACCATATTAAATAATATAGATTTATTAGAACCTGCTAAATGGGAATTAGTACCGAAAGATGGTATTATCTTTCCCCTACAAGAAGTTACAGCTTATGAGGGAGAAAGTGTATTTGATGTACTCTTAAGAGAAGTTACAAATGCTAAGATTCATATGGAGTTTGAGTTTACCCCTATGTATAAC
>JAGAVZ010000079.1 GCA_017941635.1 Cellulosilyticum sp. | reverse complement strand
TAGGTCATCATCATACGACCAAGGTCTTTTTTGCGTGTTTTCTTACCAGAGGCAGCGAACTTAGCAATAGCAGCTGCTGGTGTGGCTTTAGAGGACTGTCCACCTGTATTAGAGTAAATTTCTGTATCATAAACTAAGATATTGATATCTTCTCCTGATGACATAACTTGGTCAACACCACTATAACCAATATCATAAGCCCAACCATCACCACCACAAATCCATATAGAACGTTTGATAAGATAGTCTTTACGTTCTTTAATTGCATTGATATGGTTTGCAGCTTCACCTGTTAAATCATTTAATTTATCCAATACCTCTAATACTTTCTTACTAACACGCTTAGTTGCTTCACCATCATTGAAGTGTTCTAGCCATTCATTAAATACTTCTTGTGCTTCTGGAAGAATATCCATTTTTATCAATTCTTCCATACTTTCTTTGATTTTAGCACGCATGTGTTTTACACCAAGAAGCATACCAAGTCCATATTCCGCATTATCTTCAAAAAGTGAATTTCCCCATGCTGGTCCACAGCCTTCACAGTTTACTGCATAAGAAGCAACCGGATAAGAAGCACTCCAAATAGAAGAACATCCTGTGGCATTGGCAATCATCATGCGGTCCCCCACAAGTTGGGTAATAAGTTTGAGATATGCTGGCTCACCACAACCTGCACAAGCACCTGAGAATTCATAAAGTGGTTGTTTGAATTGACTACCTTTAACTGTTTTCGCTGGCATAACATCTTCTTTATAACCAACTTTTTCTACTGCATAAGCCCAGTTAGGTACTTCTTGTTCAACTTGAGTATCTAGTGGTTTCATAACAAGAGCTTTCTTTTCTGGACCTTTACCTGGACATACATCTGCACAGTTACTGCACCCTGTACAATCCATTGGAGCCACTTGAATACGATAACCATAGGTTCCCATATCTTTACCTAATGCTTTAATCGTTGTAAAGCCTTCTGGTTTGCCTTGTGTTTCTTCTTCGGTTAATAAGAATGGACGGATTGTCGCATGTGGACAGATATAACTACATTGATTACATTGAATACAGTTTTCAGGAATCCATTCTGGAATACGAATCGCCACACCACGTTTTTCATAAGCTGCTGAACCTGTTGACATTGTACCATCTTCAATACCATCGAATGTACTAACAGGTAAGTTGTCACCTTCGCGTCTATTCATCGGTCTTAGAATTTCTGTAATAAAAGCTGGTTCATCAAAGCTTTCTTCTTTCGTATCTTGAGCATTTTTCCAAGACTCTGGTACTTGTACTTGATGCGCCTCTTTAAGCCCTCTGTCAATGGCTTCGTTGTTCATCTTAACAACGTGTTCACCTTTTTTACCATATGCCTTAGTCACAGCTTGTTTAAGATATCTAGCTGCTTCTTCTGGTGCAATGACATTAGCAAGTTTAAAGAATACAGATTGCATAATCATATTAATACGGTTACCAAGCCCAATCTCTGATGCAATTTTGACTGCATCAATGGTGTAGAACTTAATTTCATTTTCAGCAATATAGCGTTTAACCTCTGCTGATAAATGTTCTTCTAATCCCGCATCATCCCACTGGCAGTTGAGAACAAAGGTTCCACCTTTTTTGAGATTCTTAAGAATTGGATATTGGTGCATATAAGACTGATTATGACAAGCTACATAGTCTGCTTCATCAACAAGGTATGGTGCCTTAATTGGGTCTTTTCCAAAACGAAGGTGTGACATAGTAAGCCCACCAGATTTTTTTGAATCATAATCAAAATAAGCTTGTGCATAAAGGTCTGTATGCTCACCAATAATTTTAGTTGCTTGCTTATTGGCACCTACTGTACCATCTGAACCGAAGCCCCAGAAGATGCAACGTACTAAGCCTTCCCTAGTAATTCTAAGAGGTGATGAAGCCTTAATAGATGTATGTGTGACATCATCATCAATACCTACAGTAAATAGATTCTTAGGACTAGCGCTTGTTAGATTTTCAATAACTGCTTTAATTTCTGTTGGTGTGGTATCTTTTGAACCAAGTCCAAAACGACCACCAATAACCATTGGAGGATTTTCTCTTTCATATAAAGCCGCTCTTACATCAAGGTAAAGTGGTTCCCCAACTGAGCCTGGTTCTTTGGTACGGTCTAAAACGCAAATACGTTTAGTAGTATTTGGTAATTTGTCTAAGAAATGTTTAACAGAAAATGGTCTATACAGATGGATTTTAATAAGTCCAAGTTTAGCGCCTTCTTCATTACATTTTTCAATAGTTTCTTCAATAGTTTCTGTGATAGAACCCATTGCCACAATTACATTTTCTGCATCTGGAACACCTACATAATCAAATAAGCCATAGTTTCTGCCTGTAAGTTCATTAATTTTTTGGAAGTATTCTTCTACAATAGGCACTAAGTTATCATAGAATTTATTCGCTGCTTCTCTTGTTTGGAAATAAACTTCTGGACCTTGTACAGTACCACGAATCACAGGATGATTTGGTGATAAGGCACGCTCTCTAAAAGCTTGAAGTGCTTCATAATCTACTAAAGACGCTAAATCTTCATAGCTGAGTGCTTCTACTTTATTAATTTCATGAGAAGTTCTAAAACCATCAAAGAAGTTAATAAAAGGTACACGTCCTTTAATAGCAGCTAAGTGAGCAATAGGTGATAAATCCATAACCTCTTGAACAGAGCCAGAGCAAAGCATTGCACATCCTGTTTGTCTTGCTGCCATAACATCCTGATGATCACCGAAAATACTAAGTGCTTGTGCTGCTAAGGCACGGGCACTTACATGAAATACCCCTGGAAGAAGTTCTCCCGATACTTTATACATATTTGGAATCATAAGGAGTAAACCTTGTGAAGCTGTAAAAGTAGTGGTTAATGCACCTGCTTGAAGTGATCCATGGAAGGTTCCTGATGCTCCAGCTTCTGATTGCATTTCCACTAAACGTACTTTTTGTCCAAAAATATTCTTTCTGCCATGAGCTGCCCATTCATCTACTGTCTCTGCCATTGGTGAGGAAGGGGTAATAGGATAAATAGCTGCCACATCTGTATAGGCATAGGCAACATAAGCCGCTGCTGTATTACCATCTACAGTCATCATTGTTTTTGCCATGAAATGTGTCTCCTTTCTAATTTTCTTAAGTAAATTACTCGAAAGTAATGAGTAACACTAATTATTACCAGCGTCATTTTTACACCCTGTTAGTGTGCCACCAAAACTTACAAATCATTCTATGAAAGTCATTCTTTTTCAATGGATATATCCATTAATGAAAAGAAATGATGGATGAGGCAAGAGAATTTGCTAAACTAAAAAGAGGCGTATGATAAGTAGCTCTTTGCTCTTCTCATACACCTCTTTACATTTATTGTTCTATTCTTCTTTTCTATGTACTTAATACTTTCTTGATTTAGGTACTAAACACCCTATCTAGGAGAATTTCTCATATTAAGCTAATTCCCCCTCTATACATTCTCTTTAAACTTAACTTCTACATGCTCTACTTCATTAGAATTTTTCAAAATATCTAAAGCCATTTCTGCAAGCTCTCTATCTGATTTTTGTAGTGCATAATCTTTATCTATTTTAAGTTCTAATTCAAAATCCTCTTCTTCATCATCTTCTACTAAAAAATATCTTTTTAGTTCTGATAATAAGCTAATTGTTTCATAGCATAATGTTTCTTTTTGAACAAGTTTTGCTGGGCAGATATCTTTTCTTCTATATACCCCTAATAAAAGTCCCATCATTGCCATATCACATAAAAAAGCAGAACCGCTATAACTAATTAAAGGCATTGTACAATGAAATGGTAACACACCTAAACTCAGCCCCATACTAAAAATAAATCGAATCGCTAGTAAGCTACTAATTCCTAACATAAGTGTTCTACCATATTGGTCACTTACTTTATAGGCTGACTTAAAGCATCTAATAATAAAGCATCCTACTACTAATGCTACAATAAATGCAGTAGCCTTCCCCATATAGGCAAGAATAAAGTTATAGGTATAATCTGTCATACCATATTGCTGAATAATAAATTCCTCAGCATCAGTAAATTCACCTTTTCCAAATAAGCTCGCATTACTACATATATTTCTAATTTTATTAATAAAATATCCCTCATCATTTGGAGCTAAAGCTGGATTAAACCACGCCTTAATACGTTCTAGTCGGTAAGGTACCATCACAATAGCTGCTATTAATGTCCCCATCATCATCCCGCTAAAAGCTAAAATCCACGCCCATACTTTCTTTCTATTTCCCTTAAAGCTATCTGACATAAGATAAAAAATAAAAATAGCCCCTAGTGTAATAAATAAACAAATTCCTTGAACTATTTGCATCCTAACACATATTAATGTTGGTACAACTGTTAATAAGGCTAATAAAGCTTGTCCCAAAGCCCCCTTATTAATCCACTTTTTAACATAACCTGTATAAGCAATAATAAATGGTGGTGTGGCAAGCACTGGCCCTTGTACTGCTACCCCTCCAATAGCAATCCATCTTCTTACACCATTTACCTGTATTCCATAGTGATAAGTTGCTAATAAAAAACCTATTCCTATCAAATAAAATAATGAGCTATACTTTTCTAATACCTTATAACTTACAAAGCATCTTATCTGTAATAGCATCATTAGACCACAGAGAATCCATATCATTTGCTTAGAGTAGTAATAAATCTCTCCACTCACTTCTCCATAAGCTATCATTGTCCCTAGGCCTATTCCCACTAATCCTAAAAGTAATAGTAGAACGGACCACTCCATACGTGGCTTATGTAGCTTATGTAGCCCTTCTCCAATCTCATCTGGTGCTCCCATATGTGCAACAGCTTTTTTATAAGCCTCTTCTTCACTAAAGCCTTCTTCCATTAAATCCTCTTTAATACACTCAATATGGTCATTCAGCTCTTGAGCCAAATAGGGGTGCATCTTTTTATATTTAACTTGTCCTAATACCTCCTTAAGAAAGGCATCCACGCAATGATTCATGAACTAGCCCTCCCCCCATCACTTTCTTTACACCATTTGCGTAGAGATTCCATTCATCTTTCTTTTCTTGTAAACCTTTTCTTCCCTTGTCGGTAATACGATAATACTTACGTTTTCTAGCTGAAGTTGTTTCCTCCCAATAAGCTTCAATCATATTATCATTTTCTAGTGCATGAAGAATTGGATAAAGCGTCCCTTCCTTAAGCTGAAATAATTCTTCTGAACGTTTCTCTAATTCTTTGGTCATCTCATAACCATATTTATCACCTTCACTTAAAAGCTGTAAAATGAGTAATGTGGTTGTTCCTTTAAGTAACTCTTTACTAACTGCCATTTTTTTATCTCCCATTCTTTAATATCTGGATTTCTTACTTTTAATCTATTTCATTAATCCTTTTTAAATACAACTTGTATACTCTCTACCTCATCTGACTCTTGTAGAAACTCAACTGTTTTTTCTATCATTTCTCTTTGTGTCATTTGATTTTCTAATTCATCAAAAGTAATATCATCCATTTCTATGTCTTCATTCTCATCATCAAACATTAATACATGTCTTAAAAACTGCCAGCTTTTATCGCTTACTGTATACATACTTCTGTTTATCTTATCATCCGTGAAATTTCCCATCTTAATTAGATTTTCTGGACATATATCCTTTCTTCTATAGATGCTTAAAAATAATCCCATCAATATCATGTCCATTATTAAATACGAAGAACCATAAGAAACAAATGGCATTGAACTATGTCCTGGAATCAATCCCATACTGGACCCAATACTCACTATAAACCTAGAGCCTAAATAAGTAATAATACTAATCGCCAATAGTCGTCCATAAGCCTCTCTTATTCTAGAGATAGACTTAAAGCATCTTATGATAAGTACCCCTACTACTAATGCTACAATAAAAGCTACCAATGTCCCCATTTTACCAATGATAAAATTAAAGCTATAGTCCGAAATGGCATTGGCTATAGGAAAAAATCTCGACCCTATATCTTCATAAAACAACTCTACGGACTCTATTCCTCTACTTCCAATAAACTCTGCCTGTTCACACATGGTTCTAATACGAGCTATTGTATAGCCATCTCCCATAGGGTCTAAATTCGGATTAATCCATGCCTTGAGCCTCTCCATCCTATAATCACTACCCAAAATCATCAGAGTCGTTCCTAATAGTACACTTAAGAAAATACTCCCTGTGCAAATGAGTACACGTTTTTTATTTCTTTTATACTCTGTTGAAATAATATAAGCTATAAAAGTTACACTCAAAACCCCCACTAAAATTAAAGCAAGAATCCATTCCAATCTTCCTACTAAATAAACTGCTATACTTCCTAAAATTCCAAGTCTTATGTATCCTTTTATTCCTTTATTGGCATATCTTCTTACATAGCCCACTCCAGCTAGTATAAAAAATGTCACTGCCAAAACTGCTCCTTGTATGGATATGGGGCCTATCTGAATAAATCGCTTCATTCCGTTCAATTCTAGCCCTATTTTTTCTACTGCTATCAATGTGCCAATTCCTATACCATAAAAAATATGAGTATATTGATCTAATCTTTGATAGTCTAAGAAGTACATAACAAAAAATCCAATACTTGAAAGACCAATGCAAATCAGGTGCTTTGCAAAGAAGTTTATTTCGCTTTCTCCTATCATATACTGTGAGAAATAAATAGATAGTATGAATACACCTATACCTAGTAACCCTAAAACAAGTGCTAAAATAGACCATTCCATATGAGGCTTGTGCATTCTATGTAACTCTTCGCCTATACACTCTGCATCCCCCATCTGAGCAACTGCTTTCCTATAAGCTTCTTCTTCTCTCATACCTTCTTCCATATAGTCATCCTTCAAACACTCAATATGATCATTCAGTTCATATGCCAAAAAAGGATGTATCTTTCTATACCTTACCTGTTCCAAAACCTTCTTAAGAAAGTCATCTACATATTGATTCACGCCAATCCCCCCTATTGTATATTAGCTTTTTAAATAAATTTGTCATTTATATGCATTCTATATCTATACATCGTAAATCTAGGTATAGATTAGCACAATAATTTTTACCTTTCAATATTTTCTGAAACAAAAAAGGGATTGATTATTTTAAATCAAATAAATCTATCCTTTTACCTTATAACGTATTCGTTTTTCTAATTTATTTTTTATAACATCTATATTTTTGCAAACAACTCTAATCCATTCTCTATATATTAAAACACTCTATGAAATTCTAGCTTTAAACTTGTATATCTCCAATCATATATAGCACCGCACTTCCACTAATCTTTACCCTATCACCTTCTAACTTACAAGAAAGCTTTCCTCCTCTTGGTGAAACTTGCTTTGCCCTCATTTCATCCTTATCTAATTTGCTTGCCCAATAAGGAATCATGTTACAATGTGCTGAACCTGTTACAGAGTCTTCATTGACACCACACTTAGGGTAAAAACAACGAGATACAAAATCATACTGCTCACTTTTTGCAGTTATAATAACACCATCACCTAGCTCATAGTTTCTAAGTCTTTCAAAATCAGGTGTTAAGCTTTGAATCACTTCTTCATCCTCAACGACCACCATAATATCTCTACTAAGATAAGCTTCTTTAATCTTTGTGCCTAATATTTCTTCTAGCTGAGAATCCACCTCTATTATTTCTGGCATTCTACTTGGAAAATCTAAAATAAACTGCTTGCCTTCAACCTTTACAATTAATTCTCCACTCATACTTTGGAACTTAATTTCTTCTAAACTTGGCTCCACAAAGTGATGAATAATATAACTACTTGCTAAAGTAGCATGTCCGCATAAATCAATTTCATAACCTGGTGTGAACCATCTGATATGATAATGTTCCCCTTCTTTGACAGCAAATGCTGTCTCTGCTAAATTATTTTCAAATGCAATCTTTTGCATCATTTCATCACTAATCCAGTGATCCATAATACATACCCCTGCTGGATTTCCCTCAAAAATATTCTCTGCAAACGCATCCACTATGTAGTATTTCATTTTCTTTCCCCTTTCTCTTCTATCTCCCTACTAAAATGACTTATCAAAAATGCTTCTATTTCTTCCTCAACCTCTTCATAGTGAGACCAATATAAATAATGGCTCGAATTTGGAATAACCACTTGCCTACTATTTGTGGATCAGGTAGCTAATTCTTCTTGTGTTTTTTGCCAAGCCTTACCACTATCAGAGGATAATACAAAAATAGGCATATCACCTAAATCATTTCCTTCTAACACTGACTTAGCATTTTTATTCATATCTCCTATACTCTTATAAGTTGATAAACTACCTGTATAGTGATAATACATTATCTCATCTAGTGTGCTTATCTTCTCTGGTAATTGATGATTTCGTAAATGCTCACCATATAAAGGTAGAAACACGTTGCATTTCCCTAATAAGCGATTTAAGCCACTCGCTCTTCCTAATGCAAAACTCCTATTCATCACTCTTGCCATTAACTCTGAATCTGTACTATAAAATTCTGGGCTTCCTGAATCAAGAAAAATAATGCCCTTTACTTGCTCTGGGTAAGTCTGGGCATATCCTATTGCCTCCAGTGAGCCTAATGAATGACAAAGTAAAATCACCTTTTTGTCCTTTGCTAAAGTCTCTATAATGGTTGCTAATTCTGTCACTAAACTTTCTACCTTTCGAGGTGTCGTTGCATTTATACTCCATCCAAGTCCTGCATGGTCAAAGGTAATCGTTTGTCCATATGCACTGAGTTGCTCTTGAAGTCTATAAAAATCAGTATAAGCACATGGCGTACCACTTCCTGTGATAAAAACAAAAGCATACTCTGCTTCATTTTTAACATTAGTTTTTGTATAACAATGTGCTTCATAAGTGCCTACATCAACCATTTGACCAACTGGCTTGTATTCTTTTAATTCATTTTTTGCTCTACTCAGTTCCCAAATACTACTTAGTACTAAGCACATTCCTAAGAAGCCTATAATATATCTTTTTCTAATCTGTTGCTTTTTCATCTTTTTATATGTATCCATACTTAATCAGCTCATTTTCTTTGTACTTCACCTATTGAATACTTGTTCGTTACCTTCTTATTTACTTAAACTTTTTATAATTAGTGTACTTTCTCCACTTTACACACTTCAAACCCTATCTTCTCATATAGTGTTGTAGCTTTTTGATTCCACTGGGCCACATGTAAAGTAATAGGCTCGTTATTTTGTTTCCTTATGTGATTCATACCCCATAACAAAAGTTCTTTTCCATATCTTGATTCTAATAATTGGGATTTACAATCAAATCATCAATCTCATTACCATAGCATGCCACTGCTCCTATGATTTCTTTATTTTTTATTAAGACAAAGTTATCTTTTGCCTTATCCTTCATTTGTTCAAAACTCTTATAAAAATCATAAGGCTTTACTTCTAATGCCCTTCTCATTTCATAAAAGCAGGCATTATAAATCACTTTATATGTATCAAAATACTTTTCTTCAAAAGGTAAACAAACAATAGCTGACTCTTCCACCCAGTCAGCTATATATTGCATCTTATATGCTATAATCTCCATTAATATTTCTCCAATCCTGCTTATCTATTTTGCTACTAAGCGAGGTCCCCTTTTTGTGGTTTACGTTTTTCTTTATGTGGAAAGTTTCTTTCAAAGGCTTCTAACTCCTCCTCTGATACCTCAAAGTTTGAATCAAAATAATAAATGCCTGTATGTTCTTTTAAATAGCCTTCCTCTAATTCAATTGCCATAAAGAAAGCTGCTTCCTTTGTTTGGTCCATTCCTGGTAAATAGATACCAAACTTACTTGCTGATGCAAAACCTAACGGATGATAATAGTTTGTATCTCCTGTAATGAGTACGGCTTTATACCCTAATTCCTTTGCTTTTTGAAACGTATACTGAATCATTTGCTTTCCAATGCCTCTTCTTTGATATTCAGGATGAACACTAATTGGACCAAAAGCAATTATTTCATCACATAAAGCATCCTCTTTATACATTTTCGTATAGACAATATTACCCACAATTTTTTCATCTTCTACCACTATATAATCAAGTTCTTTAATAAAAGCATCCGATTTTCTAAGCTTATGTAAAACTACATGTTCATTACATCCTGGACGATACACATCCCAAAAAGCTTCTCTTGTTAAGTTTTCTACTTCTTTAAAATCTCTTTCACTTTCTAATCTGATTTCCATTTCTTCGCCTCCTTCAATATCTATTTTTATTAGTATATACTAAATAGACAAGCTCATCAAAAAAAGCTATAGGCTATTTCCCTTGTGAAAGGGAGCCTATAGCTTTCTTATATACTATCTTGCTATTAGCATGATATCATCTTAAGCTCATTATTTTCATCTTTAGCTTTTAGTCATTACAACTTGCTTTATCAAAACCTAATACTTTTAAAACCTTTTCTGCAATCTTGCGCTCTGTTCCTTTGTATGGATAAGAGTGAATGTGAATCGCTGGGTTAAAGTTGATTTCAATAATAGCATAGTTGCTATTTTCATCTGCATAATCTTCCAGCATCATATCTACACCGCAGAATGCTGCTCCTGCTGCTTTGGCTGAAGCAACTGCAATATCTTTGAAGCGTTGTGGAATGTCATCAGTATAATCAATGCTATCTCCACCTGTACTAATATTAGAGTTTTCTCTAAGGTAAACTACTTCGCCTTCTTCTGGGATGCTTTCAAAGTTTAATCCACTTTGCTTTAAGAAAAGCTCACTACTTGCATCTAAATTGATTTTTTCAAGTGGTGTCTTATAGCCTTTTCCTCTTAAGCTATCTTGATTTTTGATTTCTACAAGTTCACGAATGTTTTTCTTACCATCTCCTATGACATTAGCTGGCACGCGGTGAAGAATCCCTGCTACTTCATCACCAATCACTAAGAAACGGTATTCTTTACCTTTTGCAAATTCTTCAATAAGGACTGTATCATCATCCTTAAACCCAATTTCAAGTGCCTTTATAATATCTTCCTTACTTGCACCTTGTGGGAATATACTAATGCCTTTTCCAAAGTTTGTAGACTTAGGTTTAACGACAATGCTACGTCCTTCGTATTGTTTTGCAGCACGTTCTAAGCTTTGTCCTTTGAAAACTTCAATCCCGCTTGGTACGTTAATGCCATTTCTCTCAAGTACCTTTTTCGTTACTGTCTTATTTTCCATAATCAGCATGGTAATATAACTATCTTTACCTGTTTTAGTTGCTTGTTTCACATATTCAATATGGTCACCTTGTTTAAGGGCAATAAAGTTGTCAAATCGATCTAGAACTTCTACCTTAATCCCTTGCATAATGGCTTCTTTCATTAAAATCTGAGTGGAAAGCTCCATATCTTCATAACCATAGAACTTATAACGATTGTTATAAGCATCTTGTCTATATGCCTTTGCTAAGTCAATCTGTGCATCAATATAACCTTTTTCACTACAAAGTGCTTTAATGCGGTAGGCATAAGTTTTTTCTGGATGCTTAACCTTTTCCATCATGCCTTCAAGTATGGATGCTTTTCCTAATTCTAATGTACTATCCATCATAAGCATTTCTTCTAAGATTTCTAATGCCCAATCTACCTTTCTCACTTCTTTTCCATCTCGTCTAAGCCATAAATCAAGTAGACCTTCTTCTGCAATTTGACGTTGGTTAATGGTTGCTTCTTCTTGCCAATTGCTTATGCGATTTGGCCTTTCTTCTTTGGTAAGTAGATAAAGCATAAAGAGATGCAGGAACTCTAAGTCTTCTTTAGAAATACCACCTTTGGCAAAAGGATTAATATCAATACTTCTTACTTCAATATATTGAATCCCATCATTGGCTAATGACTCTAGTAAGTTAGTATTATCTTTCGCCTTTGGTCTAATCTGGCTATAAAGCTCTTTGTAATTTTGAATACTACCTGCTTTTACAAACTGGTCAATGCTATCTAAGTAAGAGGCTGTTGTTGTGTAGTCTGGATATAAGTCATATTGATTTTTATAACCACTTTCACCATTGCGATAAGAAATTGCCCCTTCTGTTGTATAGTAGCCATCTGTAAGTTTTTCTTTTAACGCACTATCTTCTGCTAAAAATGTCTTATGGAGCATAGGTGCCGCACCTATTAAATAAATAAGTAACCATCTATGAGTTAAGTAGTTACGTACCATTTTTAAGTAAATACTATCTTTAAAGTGTTTATAGCTTAATGGACTTTCTGTTTCTTTATAAAGTTTCTCTATAAAGTCCTCTTCAAATGAGAAATTATAGTGAATCCCTGAAATAAGCTGCTTCTTACCACCATATTTTTTGAACAGCTCTTCTCTATAAGCTCTTGCCTCGTGACATTTATCACAATCATCATACTCCGCAATTGGAATATCCTTATCCTCTGGAATATAACATGGCATAGATTGTGGCCATAAGTATTCATCCCCCATATTAAGTGCTGTTATATCATATAGGGCATTTAAAAAGTCATAGGTTTCTTGCACTGTTACAAAATTAGGTGTAATCAGTTCTACCTGACTTTCCGAAAAATCTGTTGTAATATAAGGGTTTCCTAGCTTATCTCCAAAAGCTTCTGGGTGCTTTGTCATCGCCAGCTTTCCTTGTGCATCTATACGAAGTGATTCCCTTTCAATTCCAAAGCTTGCTGCTAGGATTTCCTCTTTATCAAATTTATTTTTAAGTAATTTTAGCATATCTGCTCCTTTCAACATTCCCAAATAAGCTCCTTTTTAACTACCCTTTTAAAAGTGCTCATTACTATCTACTTCCTTGCTTTTTATCCCTACATATTCAAAGTAATCTCTTTACTTCTTTTTATCTCTTATTCTTGATTGGTACGTGTTTCAATGGTTTCATAAAGCTCATCAAAAAGGATCTTTAATGCTCTAATCTTTTCTTCATTAATGCGGCACTCCATAACCGCACCTTGCCTTTTACCTTCTACAATACCTGCATCACATAAGATTTTAGTATGATACGATAAGGTAGGTTGAGAAATATCAAAAGCTTTTAGCATATGACAAGGGCATTTTTCTTCCTTTGCTAATATATGCACCATTTTTAATCTTGTTTCATCTGCCAATGCTTTAAACAGTACAACATAATCTATCTCTTGGTTCATTTTAATCTCTCCTTATCTTTATGCACCATATCTTCTCTTATACATGTCTCATCACTGCTATTGCAACTTCTTTTTTATTAATCAGTCAATCTATTAATTCATTTTATCCAACATTACATTTTATACTCTATAGATAATCATCAATCATATAGATAATTATCTATATGATTGATGATTATCTATAGTTATAACACCATCTTATGTCACCGTCAATTTTTCATCTCACTTTTTTGCTTCTTGTCCTTTTATTTAGGCTTGGAACTTTTTTGTTGCTCCTTTCGTCTTATATTGGTAGGCGCTGTGCCTATATAATTTCATAATATAAAATTAATATGACATCAAAGGAGAACATTATGAGAAAACAATGGACTATTTCATTAGCCCTACTAACATTATCTCTTGCTTTAACAGGTTGCGGTAATAGCAAAACTGAAAGTAGCACCGATAATACAGTGGCTATTGAAGAAACAGAAACAACTGTAGATGAAACAACTGAAACATCGGATGAGGAATCTACTGAAGAAATTTCTGAGGAAGAAACATCTGAAACAGAAGAAACTAAAGATGATACGACTGAAACAACAGAAGAACCAAAAACAGAAACAGAAACACCTTCTGAAGAGCCAAAAAAAGAAACCTCAAATAGTGTTGCTACTGAAAAACCAACAGAATCTTCTAAACCGAATAATTCAGCTTCATCAAACACAAACTCTAAGCCAGGTAGTTCAAGTAATACTTCAACTTCAAAACCAAACTCAGGTACTAATACAACAACAAAACCTGAGCCATCTACTAAACCAAGTAGTCCAAATAAACCACAAACACCACCAACTACAAAGCCTGAATCAACACCTAGCACTAAACCTGAGTCAACTCCAACAGTTAAACCTGAAGTATCACCTTCTCCATCTCCAGAAGTAAAACCAGAAGAATCAACTCCATCTACACCATCTTTAAGCTGTAGTTCAATCTATAGCCAAATCACAGCTGGACTTGATTTATCTAATCAACTTTCAATGGATGCAACACTTTTAAAAGATTACTATGGTATTGATACAAGTCTTTTAGAAGACTTTTCTGTTCAAGTTCCAATGATGAGCTTTTCAATCACAGAAATTGGTGTATTTAAAGTAAAAGATGCCAGCGCTGTAGACCAAATTGTAAGTGCAATCAATAACCGTGCAAATAATATTGGGATGATGCTTTATCCATCACTACAAGATACATATAATAGTAGACAAGTTGTAACAAAAGGAAACTATATCCTCTTCGTAATCTCTGATGACGTAAATCAAATTGTCTCTAAATTTAACACACTCGTGTAACATACATATTCTT
The DNA here is from genome assembly GCA_017941635.1 of Cellulosilyticum sp. Classification (GTDB taxonomy): domain Bacteria; phylum Bacillota; class Clostridia; order Lachnospirales; family Cellulosilyticaceae; genus Cellulosilyticum. Next base: position 14,080 of record JAGAVZ010000079.1, on the reverse strand, counting down.
AAATTTATAGGGAATTCTATAAAGTTGATTTTACTTAGTGATTTCCTGATTCAGTAAGTTTGTTTCATTTGGCAAACTACTAGAAGGGAATGTTCTAAAAATGCATTCCCTTTATATTTATTTTTGAGAACCTTCCTCTTAAATAATATTATAAATTTAAATAAGACTATAAATTTAAGATAAAATATTTAAGGAGCACATTATGGTATTTAGTAGTTTACTCTTTTTATTTCTATTTTTACCTATTTTTTTAGGAATTTATTTTATTATTCCATCTAGATTTAGGAACTTCATACTCTTTATTGCCAGCCTCCTCTTCTATGCATGGGGCGAGCCGATTTATGTAGGAATTATGATTTTTTCTACCCTTCTAGATTATAGTTGTGGTCGACTCATTGACCATTTTAGAAATCATCCTATCTTGCCTAAAATAGGTCTTGGATTATCTTTAATTGGAAATTTAGGATTCCTTTGCTATTTCAAATATGCAGATTTCTTTATTCATAATATAAACGCAGCTTTTAGTACAGACTTTGGTCTTTTAAAACTAGCTCTACCAATTGGGATCTCGTTCTACACCTTCCAAACTATGTCCTATACCATTGATTTATATCGCGGCAAAGTAGGTGTCCAAAAAAATATTATTACCTTTGGTGCTTATGTAACCATGTTTCCTCAGCTTGTAGCAGGACCAATCGTTACTTATGACAATGTAGAAAAAGAACTCAATTCTAGAATCATTACGCTAGACCGTTTTGGCGTGGGTAGCATTCGTTTTATTGAAGGTTTAGGTAAAAAAGTACTTTTAGCAAATAATATTGGATTACTTTGGGATAAAATCAATGTCCTACCAGTAGGTGAGCTGACTGTGCTTGATGCTTGGCTTGGGATGATTGCATTTGGTCTTCAACTTTATTTTGACTTTAGTGGTTACTCAGATATGGCTATTGGACTTGGACACATGCTTGGATTTACTTTTCCTGAGAACTTCAACTACCCATATATCTCTAGAAGTGTCACAGAGTTTTGGCGTCGTTGGCATATGACGCTTGGTGGTTGGTTTAGAGAATATGTCTATATCCCACTTGGTGGTAACCGTGTAAAAAAAGCCCGCTTTTACTCAAACATCTTTGTTGTTTGGTTCTTAACAGGCTTCTGGCATGGTGCAGGATGGAACTTCATTATTTGGGGTGTATTCTTTGGTGTATTAATGGTAATTGAACGTGGTTTCTTACTCAAATTCTTTGAGAAATGTCCTCGTTTCCTTAGTCACATTTATTTACTTGTAATTATCTTAATCAGCTGGGTATTCTTCTCTCATGATTATTTAAGTGAAGGACTCATTTATCTTAAAGCCATGTTTGGACAAGTAGGCAATGGACTTCTTAATACTGCCACTTGCTACCTAATGAGCAACTTCTATGTTTTACTTATTCTAGGTGTTCTATTTGCAACTCCTATAATGAATAAGTTAAAAAGTAAACTCCCACAATGGATTATGTATCTTTTCTATGTAGGTACACTGATTTTAAGTACAGCTTACCTAGTGGATTCAACCTTTAATCCATTCTTATACTTTAGATTTTAATCTTATAAGGCTCTTTTTTAAGCCTTGATTGATTTTTATAGATTAGCTTTTTATATAACTTAGCTTCTCTATTTTAATTTCAGCATAACTTGAAATTTATATTTTAATTGCTCAGGAGATTATTATGAAAAATAAATTACCCCTTTGGGTCGGTGGCACATTAGTTGTCTATTGGGGATTATTCTTGATTTTACAACTTTGCCACAAAGACCAAGATTTCTCTGAACTAGAAAATCGTAAACTGGCTAGTAAACCTAGCTTTAGTACCGAAACACTACTAAACGGCACATTTGGTGATGACTTTGAAACCTATATTGCCGACCAGTTTCCACTACGCAATTCGTTTATCTCTCTTAAATCAGAAAGTGAACGTCTCCTTCAAAAGAAAGAAAATAATGGTGTTTTCCTAGGAAAGGATGGTTATTTGCTCCAAGACTTTGACACACCAGATATGGATCGTGCCATGACTAATGCAGGCTATGTCAATGCCATTGCTGAGAACTTTAATGTCTACGTTGCCTTAGCGCCAACAGCAACTAAAGTTTTAGAAGCTAAACTACCTAGCTTTGCTGGTCCTTATGATGAAGGCAAATACATCTCTGATTTTTACTCTGCTCTTTCTGATAAGGTGCATAAAGTAAATATCCTAGAAACCTTACAAGATCAACTTGATTCAGGTCAGCAGCTTTACTATAAAACAGACCATCACTGGACAACCTTAGGTGCTTACTACGCTTATACAAGTTTCTGTAAAGAGGCAGGTCTTACACCTACACCTTTATCAGATTTTGATATCGAAACAGTAAGTCATGACTTCTATGGCACACTTTTCTCTAAAGGGAACTTTACCTTCATAGAGCCAGATGACCTTCAAATTTTCTATCCAAAGGAAGAAAATCCAGTCACTGTAACCTATGAAGTAGAAGATAAAACCACAGATAGCTTATATGAATATAGTCATCTAGAAACTAAAGACAAATATAGTGTCTTTTTAGATAACAACCACCCACTTATTCATATTCAAAGTGCTGCAAACAATGGTCGTAAAATTCTTATCCTAAAAGACTCATACGCCAATAGTTTTATTCCATTCCTCACAGCTAACTATGAAGATATCTATGTACTAGATTTAAGATATGCCAACATGCCTATTCAAACCTTTGCCAACGAACACGGCATTAAAGATATCTTATTACTCTATAACGTACAAAACTTCAGTTCAGAAGGAAAACTTAGCCTTCTCCTAAAATAAAAAACTGTGCTGTATATTTTATTGTATACAGCACAGTTTTTTTGTTATTAATTATGGAATAAGCCATATGCAAGGCTTAGTATGAATTGCCTCAATAAATGCTTTTATTTCTTAACTATTACTCTGTTCTTAATGAATCTACTGGGTCTAATTGAGCTGCTTTGTTCGCTGGGAATAAACCTGCAATCATACTTACTACTGTACTAATAATCACACCAGCTACCACATATGGAATAGTGATATTCATAAGTTGTACATCAAAGATTTCAACCGATACCTTATTTACAAAGATAGAAATCACATACGCAATGGTAATACCTAATGTTCCACTACAAATCCCAATTAAGAATGCCTCTGAAACAAAAATTCGCTTAACATCTTTACTTCTTGCACCAATGGCACGAAGAAGTCCAATCTCTTTTGTTCTTTCTACTACACTGATGTAAAGCACAACTAAAATCATAATAGATGAAACTACTAATGAAATTCCTGCAATACCTGCAAGTACAAGTGTTAAAATATCCAGCATTGTCATCATTTGGTCACCCATAACTTCTTGAGTTGAACCACCGTATCCCATATCAACGATTGTTTCTTTAAGCTGACTTGCTACAGATTCATCCTCTGTTACTAAGTAAGCCATATTTGGTGCAAGTGTTGCCCCTTGTTCCTCTAATAATTTCGCCATATCTTCGTAATGCATGTAGATACTGTTATTTACATCTGCCATTGTATTATTTTCACCAGCTGTATAAACACCACTTACTACAAACTCACCTGTTACATTTTTACCTTCAATTACAGCATTTAATGTAACAGTCTTACCAATAATATCCTCTCCAAGGTCTTCAAATGAAGATTTATTGACAAGGATTTCTCCTTCTTCTGGGAGCTTACCTTCTGCAATATTAGATTCTGTTAAAACTGAAGTAGCACTTACAATTCCCATCAGTTCACTTTTCTTGTCCCCATATGAAACACTATTTGTTCCTGCAATGGCAATATATTGGAAACCTTCTTCCACACGAACAACACCATCAAGTGCTGCTAGTTCTTTTAAGTTCTCTTCTTTAAAGGTTGGTTTACTTCCAATCACTGCTTGCATGGATGCCATTGGGTCATTAGGGTCTACTTCTCCCTGTGGCATACTTACTTCTACAACAAGTGGATTCATGAAGCTTTCAATCATATTGCTAAAGTATGCTTTAATCCCATTACCAAGTGCAAGCATCATCACCACACTCATGATTCCAATACTTACACCTAAAGCAACTAAGATATTTCTTTTAAGTTTTTGCTTCATATTATTAGCTGCTAACTTAATAGCTGAGAAGAAACTTAAATTTTGTTTAACTGTTGATGCCGTTTGCGTCTCTAAAGAGAGTGTTTCAGATGTGAATTCAGCTTTTTTGGCACTACTGCTATTTGTAGCTTTCTCCATATTTTCTTGAATGCTCTCATGAGACACTTCACTTACTACTTCAACCTCAGTATTTCTTTGATCTTTGATGATTTGACCATCTAAAATCTGAATCACACGACTTGAGTAGGCTGCTACCTTCTCAGAGTGTGTAACCATAATCACAAGTTTACCTCTACCTGCAATCTCTTTAATAATATTTAATACTTGCTCTGTTGTCTCTGAATCTAATGCGCCTGTTGGCTCATCTGCTAGAATGATTTCAGGCTCATTAATTAATGCTCTGGCAATGGCAACTCTTTGACGTTGACCCCCAGATAATTGATTTGGTTTCTTATTCATATGTTTTTCAAGACCTACTTGTGCTAAAGCATGTTTGGCTCTTTCAATACGTTCCTCTTTCCCTACATTAGATAAAGTAAGCGCAATCGTTACGTTTTCTAAAATAGATAAATGCGGAATAAGGTTACAGTTTTGAAATACAAAACCGATTTTATCTTTTCTATAAGCATCCAATTGCTTCTCTGAAAAACTTCCGATGTTTTTGCCTTCCACTAAAAGCTCACCTTCGAACTTGGAATCTAGTCCCCCTATTAAATTCATCATAGTAGACTTTCCACTTCCAGATTCTCCAATGATTGAAACAAGTTCCCCCTTCTCAAAAGATACATTAATCTCTTTTAGTGCTTGAAAAATTTGATTTTCATTTACTTTATAGCTTTTGTTGATATTTTTTAATTCTAGTAATGCCATGGTGCCCCCTTATTTTGTCACAATTACTTTATATCATATAAACACATTGTATAGATTGTATAAAGATGTATAAAGAGGAATTATTTTCCATACACAAATAGCATTATTTAAATTAAAAAGACCTATAACTTGTATTTCGAATAATACAAGCTATAGGCTTCTGCTTATCCTATTGTTTAGTAACTTCTATACTTCAAATAGTTTCTCAATAAATAGGACTTATTTATTAGCTGATTTATTTATCAATTGGCTTATTAATCACCCTAATGATTTATTAATGGATTAATTAGTCTCTCACAATTTCATATGGCCAAGAAAGAATGCCACCCATATTGTAGACATTTTCATAACCTAAATCATATAAAATATGACCTGCTGTGATGACACGTACTCCACTTCTACAATATAGATAGATTGTTGTCTCTACATTAGGAATTTCATTTTCTACTTCATAGGCTAATTCCTTAAGGGGAATATTAAGAGCACCTTCAATATGACCTTCCTCATATTCCTCTGGTGTTCTTACATCCAATAAGACAAAATCCTTGCCCTCATCTAAGTCTGCTTTAACTTGTTCTACGCTAATTGCCCTAAGTTCTTCCATCTTGTCTGTCTCCTTCTAGTTAAAACACTTTGGTACCTTTTTTACTATACCAATATCTTCTATGAATTACTAGCATCAGATTCAGCCTTAGATTGAGAAATTTCGTCTGAAGCTAAGAACTTTTCACTATTATTACTTACTTGAATGTTTTTATCTTGCTGAGCTTGACCTAATTCATGTTTGTCTTGTACTTGTGCTTCAAACTGCTTTTCTTCTATAACGTTTTCTAAGGTTACTTCTGCAATGGTATCTGCCAAAACACTCTCCTCTAAATCTTTAAGCTTAATAGACTCTATCTCTGCTGCTGTTGGGGGGATAGCATCCAGTAAACTTATAATATCCATTTCAGCTTTATCTTCTTTAGAAACATATGACTTCCGCTCTTCATCTTGTTCATTGGATAAGTGTGTTTCGGCACTTGTGTTAGGTTGTACTTTGCCTGACTCCTGTGTCATTACTTGTCTAACTAAACGAGTGAGCTGATTTCCATCAAGCATAAGTGTTTTACTAAATCTTGCTTGCTGATATGCATGATCTGTAAATTCCCCATTGGTTACAACCATTGAGCGATTGGCTTTATACACAGGCATAGCTGCTACAGCTTGTTGCACAGCATCATTACCTACTAACCAGTTACTACTATCACGATGTTTCACTTGTATCACAATAGTATTCTCACCTTTTCGGATAATAACATCGCCACCAAAATCCTTTTTTTCTGGTGTGACTTTAGTCTTATAGCCTAATGCTTTAAATAAATCACTCACAAAGTGTTCAAAAGCAATTGGTTCGATTTTCTCTATATCTTCATCCAAAGAGTAGAGATGTACTTCACCGTAAATCTTATTACCACTTCCAAAGATTTTATTAACCGTAAAATGATTTTTGATACGTTTTCTAAAGTCTACATTCATGCTTAAAATAAGAATATAATCTATTAAAATAAGTACGGTGTAAGCCCCTAAACCTAGTGAATTTGATGCGATTAAAACTGCTATAGATAAGGAAAACAAAATAACTATTGCATTATATAAATACTTCATCTCTATTACCCCTTTCTTCCTTATGCTTAAGCTTTTCCTAAAAATTTCTTTTTTAAACACTCAAGCTTAACTTATTAAACAAAAAAAAACAAAACTTGAATTAAACTCCTCAATCAGCTTCTAATACACCTATCTCTCTAATACCAGACCCTGTTACAGCCAATACTGTACCAATGCCTGACTATAATGTTTATGTGAGAAGTAGTATTGTTACAGACTATGTCACACCTGGTACCAATACCTACACTCTAACAAATATCCCGGCTCAGCTAGTGGCAAATGAAAATCAAAATACTTGTGGAGGTTGGTGTCTCATTGTAGCTTATGAAGACCCATCTGAATCCTTTAAAAATCTAAGTATCTATGTTTTAGGCGTTCCTGTTAGAAATGACCAAACTCCTAGTGCTGTATCTGTTAGCATTCCAAATGTTATCACCCCTAGTACTACACCTATTAACGGGCGTGCTGTTATTGCTGCTGGTGAGGGAGATATTCGTTACTCTAATGACTTTGTAAGGTTTGGAGCTACACCTGCTACTCAAGCCACTTTATCTGGTCCAAATAATCCTGCTACTAACTTCTTTACCAGTGCAGTCAATGTAGGAGACTATAATAATATCTTACCTGTTGGTACAGTAGACACAAGAGGTAGTATGGGTAACAATAACCATAATCAACTTAACTCTGTTTTAGGTGCAAGGCACGGTATTGATATCACCAATGTTGATATTTCTGCTGGACTAACACCAAGTCAAACAAGTGCTATTTTAACCTTTGATACTGCGACAGATAATTATATCCCAGTTGCTTTTGGTACACAGATTGAGGTTATTCCTTCTATTGATAAAACAGTATCACCCGATGTAGCTACATTGGATTCTATCTTAACCTATAGCATTACCATCACAAACCCTGGTACGGCACTTCCTTGGAGTAATGTTTTCTTCCAAGACGATATTCCAGAATATACGACCTTCATCCCAGGTAGCGTAACCATCACTGGTGGTGTCATACCTGATCCTAGTTTTAATCCTGAAACTGGTTTTATTGTAGCCAATACCTTAGATAATAGCTCTATTACAGTGACTTATCAGGTTAGGGTAACCAGCATTCCACCTACTGCACCTTATACAGTTGAAAACATTGCACGTACTACCTATAATATTATTACTCCAACAGGAACAACTACAGAAACACTTATAAGTGACCCTGTTTTCACAACTATTTATTTTGCTCAGCTTTCTATTAATAAAGAAACTTCCCCAACTGGCACTGTAGCTTGTGGTCAAACGCTTACTCATACCATTACAGTCACTAATACTGGCATTACACCTGCAATAATTCCGGCCACCCTCCTAACAGATGACTTACCTGAAAATGCAAATTATGTACCAAATAGCATTTCTCCTAATAATATAGGTCTTGTCTATGATGAAGCTACTAATACAATCTATAACCAGCAACCTATTACAATCAATCCAACTACTCCTTTTGTATTCGTATATCAAATAACTGTTCCATGTTAGGTGGTGAAAAACAAATGGCATTACAAACTCTAAGAACCATAACAAATACCGCTACGGTTACTTATCAATATACACCAAGCGCCGGAGGACCTCCTATTTCTAGAACCATTGAAGATACAGCAATCAACTTACTTGTCATTCCTCCTAAGCCTTCTAGAACCTTTGCAACTTCTTTTACACATAATAACTCTATCTGTTTTGATGTAAGCGAATGTCGCTGTATCAATCAAATTACCCATAATGCTCGTATCCTTTCTTATGAGCCAATATCCAATGCTAATTCTATATCACTTAAACTTAATGTACTGGATGCTCTCACTATAGACTATTTTTCTTGTAAAAATAATAAGTGCAACCAAATTGAAACCTCATGTTCGGTAACTCCTATTTTAGAGCTTCCAGATTTTATTCAGCCATCTCAAATCATAAAAATTATTGCTTCAACTATAAATACGCAAATCACTCATCATACACCTTGTCAGCTCAATGTTACATCTACGATTCAGTATGTTATTTTATATGACCCTAATACTACTTTATAAAAAATATGCCCTTAATAGCCAACCCCCTCCGACTGATTAATTTCAGAGGGGGTTTCTAACACTTGTAAAATCGCTATTCTATCTGTTCCTCATTTTTTACTTTCTTTAATAGCTCATAATACTTCTGAGCCATTAAAATCACTTTCATGATTTCATTTACAGTTTGATTGTTCTTATGCGGTTTTATCGAATTGGCTATTATAAAGTTCTGCATAGAAGCCTTGTTTTGCCATGAGTTCATCATGTGTACCGCTTTCAAGGATATCCCCATCTTTTAAGACAAATATCACATCTGCATTTTTGATAGTGGATAATCTGTGGGCAATGACAAAGGAAGTTCTACCTATCATCAATTGATCCATTGCTTTTTGAATGACTAGTTCAGTTCTAGTATCGACTGAACTTGTGGCTTCGTCTAGAATCAACATCGGTGCATCCTTAATCATAGCGCGTGCAATGGTAAGTTGTTGTTTTTGTCCTGCGGATAGATTGAGCTTATCATTTAAAATGGTATCATAGCCCTCTGGCAAGGTTTTGATAAAATGCTCCAAACCTACGGCACGACAGGCTTCTTCAATGACTTCCTGTGGTACATCTTTCTTATTATAAACAAGGTTTTCTTTAATTGTTCCTTCAAATAACCAAGTATCTTGCAGTACCATACAGAATTGGTCACGAAGCGTTGCTTTGGACATACTGTGAGTTGGTACATGGTCAATTAGAATTTCGCCTGAATTGATTTCATTGTATCGCATAAGCAAATTAATCAGCGTGGTTTTACCTGCACCTGTTGGCCCTACAATGGCAATCTTTTGTCCAGATTTTATATGGGCTGAAAAGTCTTTAATAATGGTTTTATCACTTCCCTCATAACCAAACTTCACATGTCTAAATTCTACCTCTCCATCTATATGTTCAAACTTAAAGGTCTTATGACTTTCATCTGGCATTTCTTCTGCATCCAGAAAACCAAAGACACGTTTACTTGCCGCACCTGTTGATTGCAAGCTTTGGACAGCCTGTGCAATTTGACCTAGTGGTTGGGTAAAGAAACGAATATACATAATAAAGGCGACAATCACCCCAAAGGAAATATTGCCACTTAGTGCAAGCATTGCTCCTACAATACAAACAGCTACATAACCAAAGTTTCCGATAAAGGTCATAATCGGCATCATGAGTCCTGATAAAAATTGCGCTTTAAACGCACTATCCCTTAAGTGTCCATTTAAATTATTAAAGATATGACTCATTTGCTCTTCTGCATTATAGGCTTTGACGATGGTATGTCCCGAGAAATCTTCTTCAATATGCCCATTAATTTTTCCTAGGTACTCCTGTTGCGCAAAGAAGTACTTTTGAGATTTACCTGTAATAAATCCCATAATAATAAATCCAAGACCTGTGGTAATTACTGCGACAATCGTTAGAATCACATTGGTTGTAAGCATCATCACAAAAGAACCTACAAAAAGACTGACTGCACTAATCAAGTTTCCCACACTTTGGTTTAAGCCTTGTGCCACAGTATCCACATCATTGGTTACACGAGAAAGGATATCCCCTGTTGTGGTTTGATTATAATACCACATAGGCAGTTTATTGATTTTAATGGAAAGGTCTGTTCTTAAACGCTTGGATACCCTTTGGGTGACATTTGCCATAATGAGTCCTTGGTTAAGTGTCAGAATGGTCCCTGTTCCATAGAAAAAGACAAGCTGATAACCATAACTATTGATGGCATCCATATCTATCCCTGTCATAAGCCCTTCTGACATAAGGTTGGTCATTTTAGAAATAACCTTTGGCCCAAGTAAGGTCAAAATGGCACCACCAATAGCAGAAAGAATTGCAATAGCGACTAAGGGTATATAACGCTTGCAATATCTAAGCAACAACATCCAGGTGCTATTTTCTTTTTCATCCATTTGCAAGCTCCTCCTTTGAAAGTTGTGAGTAGGCAATCTCTTGATATACTTCACAAGAATTGATCAGTTCATCGTGTGTACCCATTCCTGCTATTTTGCCATCCTCTAATACAATAATCTTATCCGCATCCTTAATCGTTCCAATACGTTGTGCCACGATAAACTTTTAACGTGCTAGTATATATTGGATAAATTTATATCATCAGCCATTAGCCCTTCAACAATATCATAATCATGAACTATTCCATGTCTGCAATCTACAATAAAATCGAGTCATTCTTCTGTCATAGTAGGAAATTCTATAATTTTTAATTCATCATTTTGTTTATATGAATAAATACTTACTATATGCTCTGGTCTTCTAGTTAAAGCCCATCTTTTTGCTTACTTTTCAATATTGGTACAATAAAAACCATAACCAAAATTTTTATAGTATCATACTTTTTTGATTATATCTCTCTAAAACTCCAACGCTTATAATTCACACAATACATCTGTAAATTCTTTACTTTTCATTACTTTTTGGTATAATAAATATGTGAATAACTTTGATATTCCTTGAGTATCAATATATCTACTTACGGGGTGTGGCCTAGTTGGTAAGGCGCTAGACTGGGGGTCTAGAGACCGCGCGTTCGAGTCGCGTCACTCCGATTATACGTTATTGCTTACAACATCAAATAAAGCCTAGCTTCTACTTTACTGTAGTTGCTAGGCTTTATTTTATCTTTCATGTTTTCCTTAGCATTCTCATCGAAGTGTACCTTGACACAGTACAGTGTTCTCCGATTTCCTTTCTGAGTACAAGGATTATAATTTCACTATCTGATGATTTAGATTCCGAATAATTACGTCTAAATCGTATGTGCTCCAGAATAATTTAATTTTATTTTAATTTTTCTCCCCTAAACTAAATATATCAGAAACCAAACGTATTACTTTTCTGGAACCTAGAAATACTATATCTCATAATAAAAGGCAAAATTATTTTAATGACTATAGAAGGAGACTCATCATTATGAAAAAAAAACTTGTAGGAATCAGTGTTTTACTTGCCACTTTAAGTGCGACTTCAGTTTTTGCAGCATCAAATATTTCTATTGCACAAGCTAAAGCGATTGCCCTTAAGAAAGTGCCTGGTGGTACAGTAACAAGTATTGAATTAGATTATGAAAACAATAGAGCAATCTATGATATTGATCTTGTTCGCAACCAATATGAATATGACTTAAAATTAGATGCTAAAACAGGTAGTGGTATCTCTGTTAGGAAAGAATTAAGAGATGATGCTTCAAGCTCTTCTAATTCAAATCTTATTTCTATTAATCAAGCTAAATCAATTGCACTCAAAAAAGTACCTGGTGCTACTATTCATAAAGTTGATTTAGATTATGAAGGCGGTAAGGCTATTTATGAAATCGAATTGTACCTTAATCAATACGAATATGATTTAAAATTAGATGCTAGAACAGGTAGCGGTATCTCTATTAAAAAGGAATTAAGAGATGGTTATACGGCATCAAAACCACAAGGTACAACTTTTATTTCAAAACAACAAGCTAAATCTGCCGTTCTTGCGAAATTACCTGGTGCTACTGTAACTAAAATAGAACTTGATCGCGAAGATGGTGTCTACGAATTGGAACTTCGTAAAGGCAATGTAGAATATGATGCAGAAGTTAATGCACGTACTGGACAAGTCATCTTTGTTAAAATTGATAAGTAAAACTCATACTCAATCATATAAAGAACTGGTAACCTATTTTTCTTATAGTTACCAGTTCTTTAATTTTTTATATGCTTGTCATTTAATGAATATACGCATCACTAACCAAAATTTCTTCTAAAATATCTGTTGGAATTTCAAGTTCCACGATTCCCATGTAACCTGGTGCTACTTCATATTTATCAAAAGAAATCATTAATTTGCCTTGAGTGGTAATATAAAAGTTTTGCTCTGGATGAATTTTTTTGAAACCTTCTATTGTTTCTTCTTCACTTTCAATCCAATACATCTTGTTTTCATCTTCTAGCATTTGCTGTTTCATTTGAGCCTTAACATATTCTGAAATCACTTCTATATAGGTGTCATCTTTAAATAAGCTCGGTAATGTAATTAGAATCTCATTTTTCTTATCAATCGTATCATACTGAATAGTTGTTGAAGAAGAAGCTGCTGTATTTACCATATAACGTCCAATAGATAAAATACTCTCATTATCTGTTTTAATCTCAAAACCTGCATCTGTTCCTAGATGACCTTCTCCTCCTAATCTTTCTATTTCCGCAATATCTGTTTTAAACTGCTCAAAGAGCTTCTTACTTTCTTCTAGATATTTCGCATTAAGTTGCTCTTGTAGTACCTGATTCTCTAATCCTTCTATAATAGGTACCTCAATATTGGCCTCATAATTATCTTGCTTGTATTCATACTGTCCAAAAGTAACTACCTTTACCAAAGATTTAATTACAGGTATTTCACTCATTGTTTGTGCAAAAGTAGGACTTAGATTAGCTGTTCCTACAAAAGCTATTCCCATTACTGCTGCACTTGTTGTTAATCCCTTCATCCATTTTCTCATCATCTTCTTCCTCTCTTGATATAATCTACCTATTTCTATACCTTGCTGCACACATCTATCTAGTTCATCTGGAATTTCAATTTGCTCCATATATTCTATAATTTGATCTTCTAACTTTTTGTTTTCCACCTTCAAGATGACCTCCTTTATTCTTCTAGTAATCGTTTTAATTTTTTTATGGCACGATATAATATTGATTTAACCGTGCTTAGGTTTTTTGTGGTTACTTCTGCTACTTCCTTTAGTTCTAATCCTTGATAAAATCTAAGTAGTACGATTTCTTTCTCAGGCATATTTAGTTTCTCTATAGCTTGCTTTATCTCTATAATTTGATCTTGATTAGAACTTGGTATTGCTAAGTCTTCTATCTCTTCTATGTAAATTACTTTATTTTTTTGGTTTAAATATGTTTTGCAATTATTAATCAGTATGCGACAAAACCAAGTTCCCATATATTCCTTATTTTTTAAAGAGTGTTCATACTTCAATGCTTTAACAATAGTATCCTGAACAATATCCAAAGCATCTTCTTGGTTTTTCACATAACTATAAGCTATTCGATAATGCTTTTCTTTGTTGTCCTCTATGTACTTAATCATTTCCTTTTGCATTTTATGTCTTTTATCTCTCCACTTATTAGTTATTTTACTTATTAGACCTTTTTGTATCTTGTAAAGTTTCAATACTTATTTATTTATTTTTTACCTAAATTGCAATAGCAAGTTGAACTAACAGTGTTATTTTATTTCACCACAAAATTATGTTGCATAGATCATATCTAGTTCATCCTCAAATAATTCCTCAGGTGTACGATAATTAAGGAGTTTTCTTGGGAGTGTATT
>JAGAVZ010000078.1 GCA_017941635.1 Cellulosilyticum sp. | reverse complement strand
ATATTTGTAATATTTATGCGAATGAGTGGGAGTTTTATATGTAAAGTATAACAAAATCGTTATTTTGGACTGTGTTTTGGACACAGACAGTTGTTTAATATACACATACATTAGGATGTATAGTCGACAAGAAGGAAGAAAAAATACATAAGTTATAAAAAAATGGCTTATCTACAAATAGAATTGTTTCTAAGTAAAAGTTGTTTAAGGATGTGATAGCTCATATGGAAAAAAAGAATATAGGCATATATTTATCTGTGTAGACATTGAAAGTAAATAGTGTAAAAGGGTACAATAAATAAAAATAATATAAGGAGATTTATTGAGATGAATCAAGCGTTTGAGAATTTTTTAAAGCTGTGTCACCAAGAAATTTTTGAGAAACAAAAGATTTTAACAGACACCTATAAAATCAATGAATATAGAACATATAGTTTCAGTCAGCAAGAGAAAAAGCTGGTTCTGAAAAGCGAAACTAGTGAAATGGCATTTGATGTTATTTGTATTGGATCATGGAAGAAAGATGATAGTAGCTTCGTGTGGGCGTGGGCGAACGAGAATATTTCAGAGGAAATGAGAGAAGAGTCTAAAACACTACAAGGTCTGGCTGAAACTACTGGATTTAATGTTTTTAAAGAAGGCGGCTTTGAGTGTGAAGAGGCTGTTGCAAAAGATTTAGCTTTTATGGCAATACATCAGCTAGAGGCTAAAGGTATTTATCGTATTGAGATTGATGATAGTTACGTATTCTTAGCATTGATGAAAGTGAGCGAATCTAACATAGATAGAACAGAGGCTGGTACATCTAAAAAAGAAAGTAGTCTGGATTGGAGCCTTGACGAACTTTATGATTCATTTGAAGGAAATGCTTATCAAGATGACTTAAAGAAATTAGATACCCTAATTAAAGAATTAGTTCAAGTTGCAGATGAAATTACAAAAGACCATGAAAATGAGAAAGAAAAGTTAGAACGTTATATAAACTTAAGTGAAACAATGAGTTTAACTTTTGAAAAATTAGGTGTATACGCTGAGTTAATCGTAAGTGTCAATTCAAAAGATGAGCTTGCTAATAAGTACGCAGATATCATTGACCAGAAACAAAGTGAATTAGCTGAGCCAGAAACTAAAATTAGTAAATGGATTAGCGAAATTAAGGATTTAGAAACAATCATTGATAGTTCAGCTAGGTTACAAGAATTTAAATTCTTCTTTAAAGAGATTGTAAAAAATAGCAAATATCTTCTAAGTGAAAAAGAAGAAGTTATTATTGCAAAAATGAAAAATACAGGCTCAACAGCATGGGTAAATTACAAAAATCTATTAATCTCTACACATAAAGTAGAACTTGAACAAGAGGGGGTTAAAGAAGAACTTCCACTAACAGTTGTGCTTAATATGGCGTATGACAAAGATAGAGAAGTAAGAAAAAAAGCTTATGAGGCAGAGATTGAGTCTTATAAGAAGATTGAAGAAGGCATTGTAGCTGCTTTAAATGGTATTAAAGGTGAAGTATTAACAGTATCAAAATTAAGAGGTTATAAATCACCATTAGATATGACACTTAAAGATTCTAGAATGCAAAAGAAAACACTAGATGCAATGCTTGAAGCAATGAAAGAAAGCATGCCGATCTTTAGAAAGTATCTTAGAAGAAAAGCTGAAATGTTAGGTTATAGCAATGGATTACCATTCTATGAAATGTATGCGCCAGTGATTGAAAAAGAGATGAAATATACTTATGAAGAAGGTAAAGCCTTTGTTGAAAAGCAATTTAGAAGTTTTGATAATGAACTTGGAGATTATGCTAGAAAAGCAATGGATAACAACTGGATTGATGTTTTACCGAAAGAAGGTAAAGTAGGTGGTGCATTCTGCTGTGCTGTTCATAGTATTGGAGAAAGTAGAGTACTACTTAACTATGGTGATAACTTCGGCGATACGATTACAATGGCGCATGAATTAGGTCATGGTTATCATGGAGAGTGTTTAAAGAACGAAAGCATCTTAAATACAAACTATCCAATGCCATTAGCTGAGACAGCATCTACATTCTGTGAAACAATCGTGAAGAAAGCAGCTATTAAAGAAGGTACAAAAGAAGAGGCATTTGCTATCTTAGAAACAGAAATTAGTGATGCAACACAAGTAATCGTTGATATCTATTCAAGATATTTATTCGAAACGGCTGTGTTTGAACAAAGAGAAGAAAGCCCAATTACAGTAGAACAAGCGAAAAACTTTATGATTGAGGCTCAAAAAGAAGCTTATGGAGATGGATTAGACCCAGAATATTTACATCCATATATGTGGACATGGAAAAGTCACTACTACTATGCAGATGCCAACTTCTACAACTTCCCATATGCCTTTGGATTACTCTTTGCAAAAGGTTTGTATGCACAATATCTGAAGGATACAGAAACATTCCCAGGGAAATACAAACAGTTACTTGCAGTAACAGGTAAAATGGATATTGAAGATGTGACAAAGACAATTGGAATTGACGTTTCGAATCCTGAGTTTTGGAGAGACTCACTTAAAATCATCGAAGAAGACATTGAAGAGTTTATGAAATTAAGCTATGAAATATAGGATAAATAGATTGGTAAGAGCAAATTAGAAGAGAATGTAATGCCGATAAATTTCTATTAGTGGATTCAAGCGAACAATGAGTTCAGGAACACATGGTCCAGGTGCATCTGTTGGTAGAAATCAGAGATAGGGAAAGGGAGTACTTTCCCTATCTTTTTTTAAATATATCAAAAAAATCTATTGATAGAGAATATTAATTGCAGTATATTTAGAATATAAGGATAAATTTGGAAAATTATATTCAATTATAAATCATGGATTAATATGGATTTGTTAGATATTAAAAGAGATATGATGATAGCAAATGTGCTAGGGGGAGAAGGAAAATGGATATTATAATACGAAGAGCTCAAGCAGAGGATGCTTTATTTTTAACGAGTATTTCATTTGGGGCAAAGAAATACTGGAATTCTTCAAAAGAAGCATTTATAACGAGTAATAATGATTTGATGATTACAGAGGAGTATTTAAAGGAAAATATTGTGTTTGTGGCACAGAAACAAGATACAATTATCGGCTATTGCTCATTACATGAGACAAAAGAAGGAACCTCACAAATAGAACAGGTGATTAAGGAAGGCTACTGGTTAGAGCATTTATTTATTAGACCTGCATATATCCAAAAAGGAATTGGAAGAAGGCTTATAGAGGAAGTTACAGCATATTGCGGAGAAAATAATATTAGAGAATTTAGTGTAATAAGTACTTCTAGTATCAATGGATTCTATGAGAAGATAGGCGCAGAGTATATGGGGGATATAGAAATAAATTCTAGGGAACAAGAAGTGAGTATATTTAGATTTAACATAAGAGAAGAGGATGAAGAGATAGCTAGTAGTGGAGCTCAGTTGGATACAGATACATTAAGTTATAAGCTTTCTGAATTAGATAGGGAGGACTTAGATACTAGGGAAGATAATGGAGAACAAGATGATAATGTGGATAATCAAGGATTACCTAATAAAAAAAATAGTACAAGTATTCAAGATAGTAACTTATATGATGAAATATGTGATGAAGGAGATTATCACAATGAGACTCTAGCTAATTTACAGCAAGAAAATAAGGAAGAATATTGCGAGAGGATAGATGGACAAGAGAAGGTTGCTAGATTATCATATGAAGAATTTTTAAATTCGACTGTATCGATAGGGTATAAATTTGAATGTGAAGAAGAAGAGGAACTATTGAATAAGAAAAATGCATTTCAAAGTATAGAAAAGAAGTATGATGTAGAACGTGATTCAATGGAAGCTTTAAGTATAGAGGAACTAGATGTTTTATTAGGTAATAAAGAGATTGACGAGGATGAAACTACAATTGAGGAGTATAAAGAAAAAGGTATAGAGACTATTTCAGACGACTATAAAGAAGATGAAATGGCTCAGAATGGAATGGCAGAAAATAAACAAGAAGAAATAGAGCTCAATAAGGATGAGGTTGAAGACCTAATAGCAGCTACTGCAGAAGTTGTGCTAGATAAGAACGATGAAGATATCAGTGTTCAATATCAAGCATCAGCAGAAGAAATTATAGAAAAAGAAAAGGTTAAGGAACTCATAGATTTATATTCATTAGATACTCAAATGAATACCCAAGTTATATATATAGACAAGCATGCTAGTGATCATTTAGTAGGTAACGTAAAGACAGAAAAGGACAAAATGCTAGCAGGGGAGATGTATATTGCATGGGGAGATGAAATTGTTAATGATAGAAAAAATGCAAGGAAACTTCTAAGAGAATTTAATAATGCTGACCCAGAGGATAAACGCATAACGCATATGCTTTTGAAGCAATTATTTGGTAAGGTAGGAGAGTATATACATATAGAACCTACTTTTAAATGTACATATGGATATAATATTGAAGTAGGAGACAATCTTTATTTGGGATATAATTGTGTAATTGTAGACCATGCACGTGTTCAGATTGGAGACAATTGCATTATTTCACCACAGGTAGGAATATATACTTTGGCATATCCATTGAATGTAGATAAGCGTGTAGCGGGATATGAGTATGCACAATCAGTAACAATTGGCGATAATGTATGGATTGGTGGAGGAGCAACAATTAATCCAGGTGTGACGATAGGTAATAATGTTGTTGTTTCACCAGGTTCTGTAGTTGTATCTAATATACCTGATAATGTATTAGTAAGTGGCAATCCTGCTAGGATTATTAGAAATATAGAAGAATAAATCATTGCAGCATAAATGATAGCAGTATAGGATATTAACTTGAGTAAGCATAAAAGGAGTAAGATATGAGAAAAGACTTGATAGAAACAAATCTAGAAGCACGAGTGATAGATAGGGAAGGAGACCAAGATTTTTTTATTGAAACGTTTTGGTATCCAACTAATTTTGAATTGGATATACCATATATGTCGCGTATTCAATTTCCAATGCCAAAGGCAATCTTAGTGAGAACAACGCCTGCTAATAGATGGGTGACTATTCATGTTTTAAGTGATACAGATTTATTTTCTAGCTTTGTAAATTTTGAATTAGATTTAACAGATAAAAAGTTAGTTATTTTAAAAGAGGACGGATATATTCGTATTTTTACTAAGGACATTACTTAAAAGGTAAGAAGTGGTTTTACAGAAATTCTATTTAAAAGTAAAATAAAGTAAGATATAATAATAAGTTGAAAAAAGGGAAAGCTGTTGTATAAATAGCTTTTCTTTTTTTGCGGCATTGACTAGAATGACTCACAGAGAGTAAGGAGAAAGCATGAAGAAATTATTAATTCCAAAAAAAGAATTTCTGATGATTTTACTTGGTGTAACAATTTTAGCATTAGGCATCAACTGGTTTACTTCTCCATTAGGCTTAGTAACTGGTGGATTATCTGGTGTTACAATTATCGTAAAATCTGTATCAGAACAAGTTTTAGGGTTTGGTATTCCATTATGGATTACAAACTTAGTACTTAATATCCCATTATTTGTAATTAGCATTAGACAAAGAGGAATAGAGTTTGCTAAAAAATCATTCTGGGGAGTAGGATTATTAACTTTAGCATTATGGTATACAGAATTTATTCCTAATATCTTAGATGTTCAAGGTGATTTACTTCTAGGTGGTATTTTTGGTGGAGCAATTCTTGGACTTGGGGTAGGGATTGTTTTAAAAGCAGGCGGTACAACAGGTGGTACAGATATGCTTGCTACAATTATTAAATTTAAACATAGTAGATTTCCGATTGCTAAACTTATGTTAGTAATTGATGGTGTTATTATTTTGGCTGGTATGCTTGTATTTGGTTCAGTAAAAGCAATGTATGCTATCATTGCAGTATTTATCAGTACTAAAGTAATTACTTGGGTACTAGAAGGTATGAATAATGCGAAGGCTGCATTTATCTTATCTGAGAAAAGTGATCAAATTGCAGATGCAATTATGCACAAACTACCAAGAGGTGTAACAGGAATTAAGGCGCAAGGTATGTATACAAAACAAGATAAAGATATGCTTTATGTTGTAGTATCACAAAAAGAAATTACAAGACTTCGAGAAATGGCAAAAGAAATTGATGCTAATGCATTTATTACAATTGCAGATGTAAGAGAAGTATTAGGACAAGGATTTATTGAGGATTTTGATACATTAGCATAAGTTACAGGGATATAGTTTGATTAAGACAAGCTATATCCTTTTTTATTAGATTTTATAGAAATATATATTACAAAGTTAGTATAATACAGTAAAATATATATTAGATTTTAAGGAAAGATTAAGTATATTAGGTTATTTTAAATTACATAGATAGTCTTTCTTAGAAAATAAAAAAGGAGTATATTATGGGCAAAAATAGAGAAATAGGGATTTTACGAGGCATTGCTATATGTGCCGTTGTAGCAATTCACACTTTTAGTATAGCTACTACAAATGTCACGACAGGAATAGCCTCATGGATGTATCAAATTTTTCATAACTTGATACAATTTGCAGTGCCATGCTTTATTTTTATCAGTGCGATACTACTAAGTTATCCTCTGCAAGATAAAAAGTTAGATTTGAATAAGTTTTACATAAAGAAAGTATATCGCATTGTAATACCTTATATATTATGGTCATTATTTTATTTGGTATTTAAGATTATAGTGAAACAAATGGCAGTAAGCGATTTGTTTAAATGGCAGAATTGGGTATTTTGGTTTACTTTAGGAAAGGCCTATACACATTTATATTATTTGTCTATTATCCTACAACTCTATCTGTTTACACCATTATTACTTGCACTGGTACAGGGTATTCAGAAGTTATTTAAGAAATATGATTATATAGCAATTATTGTAATAGCTATTGCATCAGAAGCTGGCATTTATCTCTTAAATAAACACGTTATTTATCAGCATTTTAAATATCATTCAACATTAATGATTTGGTACATATACTTGATTTTAATTGGAATCTGGGTGGGATTTAATTATGAAAGGTTCAAGGCAGGATTAAAGAAATACATATCACTCATATGGGTTTTATTTGGAATCAATATGGTAGTTTATATTGGCTATGTGGTATTGAAGGTGAAAAAGATTAGCTTTAATACCATGTGGTACCAATTTAACTGGTTTACATATGCAATGTTTACAATACTTGTATTGTTATGGATTTGTCTATTAATCAAGGAAAAGAATATGGAAAATCCAATTATACATACAATAGAAATTTTAGGTGATTACTCGTTTGGGATTTATTTAATGCATCCAGTTATTACATTTATTTTGCGTAAATTCATTCATGTGACACAACCACTTTTAATATTAGTAATACTAATGGTTGCTTATGTTTTAATGATGCTGATTTGCATAGGCATTATTAAAATACTACGAATAAATAAATGGACAAATGTGATTATTGGCGAATATAGGTTATGGAAATTACCAAATAAAAATATATATGAAAATACAGTATAAAAGATAAAGGGAGAGCATTTGCTCTCCTTTTGGTAAATTGTGTGAGAATTTTAAAATTATCTATAAAAAACTGGACAAATATGGAAAAAGGTATTACTATATATTTATAAGATGTAAAAAATTACAAATCATAAACTACGTCGGGGGAGGCAGTTGTGATGGACATTGAAGCTGAAGTTTTTCAGGATTATTCCATAGATGAAATCAAACAAGGTTTTATCGAGGATGATAAAGGCTATACTTGTCTAATTTGTGGAGAGCGATTTGAGAAAGGGCAAATTTATAGTTTTTCGGATAGACTATACGAAGGAAAGGTAGCGGTAAAATTACATATCAAGCATAAACATCAGTCCGTAAAAGATGTATTACTTAATATGAATGCCAATAACATGGGTATTTCGGATTTACAACTTCAACTACTAAATTTCTTTGCAAAAGGTTTAAGTGATAAAGAGATAGCAGATTATTTAGGGGTAGCAGGTTCCACAATTAGAAATCACAGACATAAATTAAGAGAAAGAGAAAGACAAAATAAACTATTCATTTCGTTAATGGAACTTTTGGCTGAAGATGGTTTTGTAAAGAATAATATACAAATGAACAAAAACGATAGTGTTGAAGAAAATGTGCTTTCTGATAAAGAAAGAAAGCGTATTTTAGATAAATATATGACGGAGTCAGGAAGGCTAAAGGCTTATCCTAATTATGAGAGAAGTAAAAAGGTAATCTTAGAGGCCATCTTAGTTAATTTTTGTAGGGGTACTAAGTACTCAGAAGAAGAAGTAAATCACATACTAAAAAGTATTTACACAGATTATAAGTTATTAAGACATGAACTGATAGCATATAATTATATGGATAGAACAACTACAGGGGCGATTTATTGGGTGAAAAATTATTCCCAACCTTATGAGAATAAGGCAGATTTTTTATCAAATCATCCTCAAGTAGTAGAAGAATGCTTAGAGCAAATTGCTAAATAGTAATAAGGGCATTTGAGTAATTGAGCTAATCCCATCCCAATATTATAAAATTTATACTGACAAAGAAATGGCATTGTGGAAACTTGGTTTCTATGATGCTATTTCTTTTGGCATTGAATTACAAAATATAGGAGTTGTTATAATACAGTTTGGTATTAAATGAATATAGCATTAAGTATGATTAGAAGAGGTGTATTTTGGTGAACTTATTACGATAGTCCACTTACTTAGACCAACATGATATAATAAAAATAAGAAAAAAAGAAAGGGCTAAGATATGGAGAGACAAGGTTCATTAGGAGCAAAAAGTAAAGAAAAAATTAAGTTGAAAAAGCCTAAACAATACAAAGTTATCATGCACAATGATGATTACACTTCAATGGAGTTTGTAGTTGAAGTACTCGTGCGTATTTTTAATAAAAAGATGGCAGAAGCAGAGAAAATTATGCTAGATGTGCATAAGGCAGGCAAGGGGATTGCTGGGATTTATTCTTATGATATTGCCATGACAAAAGCTAATACTGCAATGGGATGGGCTAAGGAAGAAGGTTTTCCTTTTAAACTTAGTGTAGAAGAGGTGTAGTATGTATATTTCGCATGAAGTTAGTGATGTCATTATAAGAGCAAGACAGTTAGCAGAAGAATGGAAACATGAGTATGTTACCTCAGAACATGTACTTATTGCCATGTGTGAGGTAGATTTGTTTAAAGAAGCCTTTGGGGATTGTGGTGGAGATATAGAGACATTAAAAAATGATTTAACAGAGTATCTGCATGAGGCGATGATTACTACAGATTTAGAACCTATTGAAAGTTTTAGCTTGCAACAAGCATTTATATGGGCGAGTCAGCAAGTTATTAATAGTGGTAAAGATCAAATTGAGATAGACCATGTGTTGTCAGGAATTATGCATCAGCCAGAAAGTTACAGTGCTTATTATATTGAGGTACAAGATGTAACATTAACAGATTTACTTTATGAATTATGCCATGTGGAAAGAGATATGGATGATGAAGATGAGGCATTTGAAACATCAGATGAGGATTATGAAGACTCGGAAAGAGACTTTGGAACATCTGAAGAAATATTGGAGAGTGAAGAAGAGATACATTCTCACACAAGTAAGCAGAGTGCGTCTAATGCAATGAGTAAGGTTTCTAAGTATGTGACCAATCTCAATGAGCTTGTAAAAAAAGAACAAGAACCATTGGTTGGGCGTGAAGATATTATAGAGCGTACCATTCAAATTCTTTGTCGTAAGCAAAAGAATAATCCTGTGCATATTGGTGAGCCTGGGGTCGGTAAGACTGCCATTACAAAAGGTTTGGCAAAACGTATAAGTGAAGGAAAAGTACCAAGTACATTGAAGGATGCGGTTATTTTTGAATTGGATTTAGGTGCAACCTTGGCAGGAACACAGTATCGTGGAGATTTTGAAAAAAGATTGAAAAAGATACTAGATGCACTTAAGAAACAAAAGAATCCAATCGTATATATTGATGAGATTCATAATATTGTAGGAGCAGGTTCACTTGGTGGAGGCTCACTGGATGCCTCAAATTTATTGAAGCCTTATTTAACACAAAGTCATATTCGTTTTATTGGTGCGACAACTTATGAAGAGTATAAAAAGTACTTTGAGAAAGATAAAGGTTTGGTAAGACGTTTCCAATCAGTTGAGGTAAAAGAACCAACTGTAGATGAAACGATTGAGATTTTAAATGGATTAAAGGCACACTATGAAGCTTATCATGGTGTAACTTATACCAAAGAGGCAATTGAAGGTGCAGCGAAATTGAGCCACCAGTATATTAATGATAGATTCTTACCTGATAAAGCAATTGATTTATTAGATGAGGCAGGAGCTCATTATAGAGCTGGTCAAATCGAAGATATGGATACAGACAAAAAACAAATGATTGATTTATCTATCATAGAGGCGACACTTGCAAGGATTTGTCATATTCCTAAGCAAAAGGTGGAAAAGGATGAAATTCAAGTGCTTAAAAACCTAGAAGGGCGCCTGAAAAAACAAGTCTTTGGTCAAGATGAAGCAGTGGATGAGATTGTAAGAAGTATCAAACTCTCTAGAGCGGGACTGAGCAATGGAGAAAAGCCAGTAGCAAACCTATTATTTGTAGGGCCAACAGGTGTAGGAAAAACGGAGCTTGCTAAAAGTCTATCAGAAGAACTAGGAGTGAAGCTTATTCGATTTGATATGAGTGAGTATACAGAAAAGCATACAGCATCTAAACTGATTGGTTCACCTCCAGGATATGTGGGTTATGAAGAAGGTGGGCTTTTGACAGATGCTATTCGCAAAAATCCTTACTGTATCTTATTGCTGGATGAAATTGAGAAAGCTCATTCTGATATTTTTAATATCCTTCTACAAGTGATGGATTATGCAACTTTAACAGATAATCAAGGGCGTAAGGCAGACTTTAGAAATATCATCTTAATCATGACCTCCAATGCAGGTGCATCACAAATAGGTAAGAAATTAGTTGGATTTGGTGAGCGAACTGTTGAGAAGGATGCTATTGATGAAGCCGTTAAGAAGACGTTTACACCAGAGTTTAGAAATCGTCTAACAAAGATAGTAGCATTCCGTCATATCAATGAGGAAATGGCACTACTTATCACAAAGAAACAACTTAATGTGTTTAAAGAACAACTTAAAGAACGCAATATTGAGCTAAGTTTTAGTAAAAAAGTTGTTAGTCATATTGCTGAAAAAGGAATTTCAAATGAGTATGGCGCGAGAGAGATTGCTAGAATCATTGAAGGCAAGATTAAGCCATTATTAGTGGATGAAATTTTATTTGGTAAGCTCAAAAAAGGCGGTAAAGCCAAGATTGATTTAAAATCAGAAGAATATCAAATTGTTATAGATTAATAGTTATTTAAAAACCAAAGGTGATTTAAGGAATAGTGTAATGAAATGATGCTATTCTTTAAATCGCTTTTTTAGTTCTATGTATTACTAATTATATTATTTTTAGAACAATAAAAATGGTTACTAAAGAGATATACTACTTATTTAAATTTTTCATATATTTTATTGAAGCCGCTTAAAAGGCAGATTAAACTTTGACAAATCTAAATATAAATAGTAGGTGAATTAGTATAAAAATGAAGAAGAAATAAGAAAGTGTATTTTATAAAGAAATTAAGGCTGTAAATAAGACATATGTAATCTATATTTATTTATAAGATAACAATAAGATATTTGAATAAATAGTCAAAAATATAGTCTTTATTAAAATGTATGTGCTACAATAAGGCTACTAAAATATTATGCGGAGGAATAGAGATGAGTAAATTTTATGTGGAGCTTAAAAAAGTAGTAGATGATTCCTATGATATTGAAGTAGGAAGAAATTTGTTTGATACATTAGTAAATGACTTAAAAGGTGAACTTGGTGTGGGCATTAGCAAGTATGCTATTATTACAGATTCTAATGTAAAACCACTTTATGGAGATAAACTCTATGAAAGATTAGTTCGTGAAGGATTTAAAGTAGACCTTATTAGCTTTCCAGCGGGAGAAAAATCTAAAGTAAGAGCAACTAAAGAGATGATAGAGGATGAGATGTTAGCCAAAGGTCACCGTAGAGATAGCTGTATTATTGCACTTGGTGGTGGCGTGGTAACAGATCTAGCAGGATTTGTGGCAGGAACTTTTGGAAGAGGGATTCCATTTATTAATTATTCAACAAGTATTTTAGGTTCGGCAGATGCATCAGTTGGAGGAAAAACAGCAGTTGATACACCACTTGCAACAAATTTAATTGGGCTTATTTATCAACCTAAGAAAGTATACATTGACCTTGCGACATGGGAAACTTTGCCTAAAGAGCAAATTAGCAATGGACTTGCTGAAACGATTAAACATGCTTGCCTGGCAGACAAAGTATTCTTTGAATACTTAGAAGAGCATATTCAAGAGTTACTTGAACCTAATGGAATTCATAATCATGCAGAAGTATGTGAGCATATTGCAGAAAAGAATTGTAAGATTAAGTATGAAGTAGTTAAACAAGACGAAAGGGAAACTAATCTAAGACAAATTCTAAACTTAGGGCATACAATAGGACGTGCGATTGAAACTTTAAGTGATTACACTTTATTGCATGGAGAAGCAGTTGCTATTGGATTAGCTATGCAAGCACAAATTGGGGAGAAATTAGGTTATGTATCAACCGAAGAGGTAGAGCGTGTGATGAAGTTAATAGAAAAAGCAGGCCTACCAACTAAACTATCAGATGATATGCCAACAGATAAGGTTGTACAAAAACTTTACACAGATAAGAAAGTACGTAGTGGGAAGATTCGTTTCGTATTCCAAGAAGGTATTGGTAGTGTTAAGCAATTTGAAGATGAAAACTATTCTATTGCATTAGAAGAAGATTTTATCAGGGAAATAATTGATGAGATTAGATAGAAAATTCACGAGTCTATGAAATAAAATATAGAGATAATCCATAAGCTATATGAGAAATCTCACACAGAGATAGAGGTGCTACTATATCAGATTTGATAAGAAAATAGTGATATAGACTGGAGAATAGCTAAAAGTAAATTTCCGGGGTAATAATTTTCTGAAAATAATCAACTGAAGTGAAAGAAAAATTATAAACTTATGGGACTTGTACTACAAAATGAGAAACTTATTTGTTATAATGAAAACTATAAACACTACTTATTCTAAGGAGAAACAAGATGAGCTTTGATAAAGATTGCTTTTACTGTGCAAAAGATTCAAGATTAGATGATCTTATGATTAAAATCTGTGATTTAGAGGTATCAACACTTTACTTATTTAAAGAACAAACATACAATGGTCGTTGTTTAGTAGCATACAACGGACACGTTAGTGAAATCTGTGATTTATCAGATGAAGAAAGAAATGCTTACATGAATGATGTTGCTAAAGCTGCTAAAGCAATGCACAAAGCATTTAACCCAGTTAAAGTGAACTATGGTGCATATGGAGATACAATGATTCACTTACACTTCCACTTAATTCCTAAATATGAAGGTGGACCAGACTTCGGTGGTGTATTCCAAATGAACCCAAGAGCAGTATACTTAACAGATGCAGAGTATGCTGAGTTAGCTGCTAAAGTAAAAGAAAACTTATAAGAACTGAGTTGTTTTTATTATTATAAAAGACCCCTACAAAGCTATCTATGATAACTTTGTAGGGGTCTTTATCTTTTACCCCAATCCCGCCCTTACTTTTCTAAATTAACATTTGGTAGTAATGTGTAAAATCTAATTGGTAATGCTGCAATTTAATGTCAGACTTATAGTAAATAATAATCGGCTAAATCGTTATATTATTTATTTGTACCGCCTTTAGTACACCATCATCTATATTATTAAATTGAAAACTTTGGCCTGTTTTCTAGGCTTAATGTTCACCTTTAAGAAAAGTACGCACCATTATGGGATTAGAGCAGGTCGGTCGTCCAGTTTTTCTCTTGAAGTTTTACATTAAGTTCACGAAATTCCTTAGATAAATCATCCACTTGTTTTTGTAAGTTAGCGATGTTAATAGTAGTTACATATTTGATTTCTGTACGCATCATACGGTCATATTTAATCGTTGCATTTTGCAAAATATTTGTATAGATATTGATGCTTTTTTTCAAAGTATCACGTTTAACAATTAAATCTCCCAAAGTATGTTGATCATCTACAAAAACTTTTGAATTGGTATTATTGATACGAATAATAATGTCTTCTAAGTTTGATAGTGTTTCATCTAGCATTTTAAAGAGTTCAGCTGGATCTTCAGATACTTCTTCACCATCTTGTATTTTAGTATTATTTGAGATACGTTGTTTTAGGTCGTATATTTTAGTCTGGTAATCTGCTCTAAGCATAAGTGCTTCTGCTAATTTCATAATTCCGTTCCCCCTTAAGTATTTCGTTCTGTAACTGATAAATAGAGTTTAAAACAAAATAGGAATAGCGTCATTAAACCTGTAGTTTAAAAAGGATGATATTAGAGT
>JAGAVZ010000077.1 GCA_017941635.1 Cellulosilyticum sp. | reverse complement strand
GTTTTGGGGCTGTCACAATCACTTCGTCATGCACCGCCATCACTAACTTAGCATCTAACTCTTTAAGTCGCTTATTGTTATAAATGTTGCGCATAGCCCGCATAGTCACAACAGCGGCCCCACCCTGGATCTGGAAATTGGCTACCTGTCTTTTTGCTTCTGCTTGTTTGGCTTCGTTGTCTATAACCCTAACACCTTTGGCTTCAATAGACTGCTTAACCTTAAATTTTTCACTAAACCTTGCTCTTCTTAGCTTTCCTCTATAAATAGCTGATTGATAAGTTATTGTATTTTCATCAGTTCCCTTAGGGAAGATAAACTCATACGAAGGTTTAAGTAATTCAGGCCATCTTCTTCTACGCCCAAAAAGATTATCAATGTATCCATGAGTAGTAGCAAATTTAATACCTTCATCTATCCATGTTTTCATTTTAGGATATGCTAGGAACACAGCATCCATTACCTCTTGTGCCTTATTTATGTCAGAGTGTAAATCGTCTGCTAGTGTTTTTAATCCTTTACTATACATCAATGCCAAAGTAACTTTCTTAGCGGCTGAGCGCCTACTTGCTCCCTCAAGATTATCTGTACCATCATGGTTATGCTCTAAGCAATCTTCATAAGGAACACCAAAAATCAAACTAGCTATTTTAGCATAAATATCCAATCCACTATGGAATGTTTCTATAAGTGCTGGGTCTTTACAACAAGACGAGAGCAGACAAGGTTCTTGACGGCTGTAATCTGCGGAGATTAGCAGCCTATCATTACCAGCAATAAACATTCTTCTTATATCTTTCATCTTACTTGGGATCTGCTGTAAGTTCAATATGTTATCGTAAGGCTCTTTATCCTTACTTCTAATACTTTATCATTGTATTAGGTCAGACTATATCACTACCTGATTAACAAAACTATTATATTTATCAGTGAATCTATATCGCTCAAACCCATTATATATCCATCTAAATATGTTTGCTGTATCTTTTTTATGCAAGCTAATAGCTGGGTACTTTCTACCACTACTATTTGAGGAGAACTTTAACTCATAATGGTCTTCAGAATACATATTAAACACGTCTATTAAACTTAATACAAAATCTTTTGACCCCATAGACAATCTCCATGCTCCATTATGGAAGTTTCCATCACCATCAGATATACCACGCAAAAACATTTTTCTACAATCATTTGAAGCACTCATAAACCAGTCTAGGCTAAATGTTCTAGCACACTTATTTCCTTTAATGCCCATAGATTCTAATTCTTGAAATATACATGAATTTGGAATTAGTAGTTCATGGCTAATATTTCCTGTAGACCTCCTATAGTGTCCTATTGGCCTGATAAACTCAAAATAAGCCCTTAAATTCTCTAATACTTCATTACTTCCTTGATTGTTTATTCTAACGGCTATTCGCTTATTCTTATAGTCTAAATATCCGTCTGTTGCAACTAGCCCTGCATAGTAACAAAATATAGGATCTTTTTTATCAATATGCTTCAAATCAAACACTTTGTCTGGGTCTGTGCGCTTATATTGCAAATCAAACTTTTTTGCCCAATAATCTATGGTAGCCTCTGAAACACCTAACTCTTTGGCTATACTTGCTCGTGATTTGTCTTTTACAATATAGTTTTCATATAAATATTCTTTTGTTAACTCCATGATAAAATCCACTCCTTTAACAAGGTATTTGTTTATAAGTGTAATTTTATCATATAATTACTAATTTGTCAACCAGGTATCTCCCATTCGTGGAAATTTCATCC
>JAGAVZ010000076.1 GCA_017941635.1 Cellulosilyticum sp. | reverse complement strand
TTGTTAAGAACGTTTACGTTGATGTGTTGACCTGTTTGTCCAAAGTATCCATCTAAGATACCTACCATGTTGCGTACACGGTCTTCTTCATTGTTACCAAGTGTTGATGGTACTAATGAGAATGTGTATGAAATACCGTCGTTTGCATGTTCGAATGGAAGTTTAGCAACTGATGCACAAGCTGCAAGAACCCCTTTTGTTTCTCTACCGTTCATTGGGTTAGCACCTGGAGAGAATGGTACACCAGCTTTACGTCCATCTGGAGTAGCCCCTGTTTTCTTACCATATACTACGTTTGATGTAATTGTAAGAACAGATTGTGTATAGATTGAATCTCTATATGGTGTGTGTTTTCTGATTTCTTGCATGAAGTCTTCAACTAATGATACAGCAATTGAGTCTGCTCTATCGTCGTTGTTTCCGTATGCTGGGTATTCACCTTCGATTACGAAGTCTACTGCAATACCTTCTTCATTTCTAACTGGTTTTACTTTAGCGTGTTTGATTGCTGATAATGAGTCAGCTGCTACAGCAAGACCTGCAATACCACAAGCCATTGTACGAACGATGTCTGTGTCATGAAGTGCCATTTCAATTCTTTCGTACGCATATTTATCGTGCATGTAGTGGATAATATTTAAAGCATCTGTATAAGTTTTAGCAACCCATGCTTTAGTGATGTTGTAGTTAGCCATTACTTTGTCGTAATCTAATACTTCATCTGTAAGTGGTTCGATACCTGGAACAACTTTGATGCCAGTTTTTTCATCAACCCCGCCATTGATTGCATAAAGTACAGCTTTAGCAAGGTTAGCACGAGCACCGAAGAATTGCATTTGTTTACCGATTCTCATTGGAGATACACAACAAGCGATACCGTAGTCATCACCAAATTGTGGTCTCATTAAGTCATCACTTTCATATTGGATCGCTGATGTATCGATAGATACTTTCGCACAGAAGTCTTTGTAACCTTGTGGGAATTTTTCACTCCAAAGTACTGTTAAGTTTGGTTCTGGAGCTGGTCCAATGTTGTAAAGTGTGTGAAGGTAACGGAAGCTGTTTTTAGTTACAAGTGATGCACTCATATCTTCTAACATACCACCAAGTGATTCTGTTACCCATGTTGGGTCTCCTGAGAATAACTCATTGTATTCTGGAGTACGAAGGAATCTGATGATACGAAGTTTCATGATGAATTGGTCAACAATTTCTTGAACTTCTTCTTCTGTTAATTTACCTTCTTGTAAATCTCTTTCTGCATAGATATCAAGGAATGTAGATGTACGACCAATTGACATCGCAGCACCATCTTGCTCTTTAGTTGCAGCAAGGTATGCAAGATATAACCATTGAGTAGCTTCTTGGAAGTTCTCAGCTGGTCTTGATAAGTCAAATCCGTACATTTCACCTAATTCTTTAAGTTCATTTAAAGCTTTGATTTGTTCTGCTAATTCTTCACAGTCTCTCATTGTTTCAGCTGTGAAGATTTTTGAACGCTCTTCTTTATCTTTCATTTTGAATTCGATTAATTTATCGATTCCGTAAAGAGCAACTCTTCTGTAGTCACCGATGATACGTCCACGTCCGTAAGCATCTGGAAGACCAGTTACAACACCAACTTTACGAGCTGTACGGATGTCTTTGTTGTAAACATCGAATACACCTTGGTTGTGTGTTTTTCTATATTTTGTGAAGATTTCTTTCATTTCTTCATCTACTTCATAGTCATATGCTTTTAAAGCATTTTCTACTACACGCATACCACCAAATGGGTGACAGCTTCTTACAAGTGGTGCATCTGTTTGAAGACCAACAATTTTTTCTTTATCTTTGTTGATGTATCCAGCTGCGTGAGAAGTGATTGTTGCTACAGTTTTTGTATCTGCGAAACATCCTCTTTCTCTTTCTTTTACCATTAACTCGCTAAGTTGTTCCCAAAGATCTGTTGTATCTTGTGTAGGACCTGCAAGGAATGAATCATCGCCAGTATACTCTGTATAGTTGTTTACGATGAAATCTCTTACATTAATTTCTTCTTGCCATTTTCCTGATTTAAAGTTTCTCCAATGTGTCATGATACATGCCCCTTTAAAGTCAAATTAGATTCTTTATTAGTACATAACTTTAATATACCTATATTTTGTGTATACAGTATACATTAGTACTTGAATAAAGTATAGCATGTTGTACTAATTTGTGCAATACATGCTACTTTTTAACAATTATTTTTTATTTTCAGTTTATTTATTATTAAAATAAGCATAATCTATTTTTTCTTATAGACTATGCTTAACTTATTTTTATTCCATATCTTCGTTATTATTGTAAGCGTTTGTACGACGCTGAATACGTTTTGCGTAATCAATAATTTTTCGATTGTAGGTTTCATTCATAATAGGTGATGTAATTAAAAAATCAGCTGTAGACTGGTTGGTTGCAACTGGAATATCATATAAAGCTGCAATACGTAATAATGCTTTTACATCTGGATCGTGTGGTTGTGAAGCAAGTGGATCCCAGAAGAAAATCATAAAATCAATTTTTCCTTCTACTATACGACATCCAATTTGTTGGTCTCCCCCTAATGGACCACTATTAAATGCTGTAACTGGAAGCTCTGTTTCTGCTGCAATGAGTTTTGCCGTTGTTCCAGTTCCACATAAAAAGTGCTTACTTAAAATCTCTCTATTCGTTTGAACCCAATTGATTAAGTCTTTTTTACGATTATCATGTGCAATGAGTGCAATACTTTTTTGCTTTTGCATCTCTACAATGGTATAGTCTTTATCTATCATTGTGTCGTCCCCCTGTAGTTAATGTTTATTCTCTATTCTTATTTATTATAGCAAAAATAAAATTATAATCCACTCTTTTCACTATACTTTTTCAATACTTTATAATGATCGCTTATTGTGTCCACAAAAATACTTTTTTTGGCACCTAAGTGATACGATAAATAAAGCTTTTGTTTTGCTCTTGTTATGGCTACATAAAATAGACGCATCTCCTCTGATAAATTTTGATCTTTGATACTTCTATAGGATGGAAAAACTTTCTCATTGCATCCTGCTACGTACACCTCATCAAACTCTAATCCTTTTGCCTGATGCACTGTAATAATCGGAATACGACCTTTAAATAAATCACTTTGTTCTATTTCACTATAGTGTAGTGCCGAAAAAGCAAGGAGCTGAATGATATTATCTTGATAAGATTTTGTCCTATCTTCCAATCCTTGAATGATTCTATAGAGTTCCCTCATACTTGCCATCTGATTCTTATCATAATAGTCTTTAAAGTGACAGGTATTCATCAAATATGTGATACCCTCTGGTATAGAATGAACTTTTAAATAGGCAACAATCTCTAATAGCTTTTGTTTATACTCTTCTACATAACAATAATAAGCTTCTATTTTTTCTAGGCGCTCTTGTTTCTTAGTCATGATTTTCTCTAGAAGATGGGTAAGCACCTCGCTTGTTGCAAGAATATCTTGCATGGCATTGTGGGTTGGCTTTGTGTTGGTACTAATAAGCTTAGATAAAGTATCTAACTTATG
>JAGAVZ010000005.1 GCA_017941635.1 Cellulosilyticum sp. | reverse complement strand
TGCGGATAGCAATGAAAAGGTAGTTGCCATTACAGCAGCCATGCCAGAAGGAACAGGGCTTAAAGAGTTTGCAAAAGCCTATCCACGTCGATTCTTTGATGTAGGTATTGCGGAAGAACATGCTGTGACTTTTGCAGCAGGTATGGCAAGTGAGGGATATAAGCCTTTGGTGGCTATTTATTCGTCTTTCTTACAACGTGCGTATGATCAGATTTTACATGATGTATGTTTACAAAATTTACATGTTATTTTTGGTGTTGACCGTGCAGGGTTAGTAGGAGAAGACGGACCAACTCATCATGGTTTATATGATATAGCATTTTTAAGTAGCATGCCACATATGACTATACTCGCTCCAAAAATGCCTGAAGAGATGGAATGTGCTTTAGATTATGCACTCATTCATGAAGGGCCAATTGCGATTCGTTATCCAAGAGGAACAACAACAATTGATTTGAAATATATGAATGATTTTAAAGATTTAGGATTTAAAACACTTAAGAAAGGCAATAATATGGCTATATTAGCCGTAGGGCGTATGGTACAGACAGCATTAGAAGTTGCTGAAACATTAAATACCTTAGGATATGAGATTTCTGTTATAGAGGCACCTTGTGTATGTCCGGTAGATAAAAAAGGCATTGAAGCCATTGCTGAGGGGTATGACTATCTGTTTACATTAGAAGATGGTATAATACAGGGAGGATTTGGCGAAAAAGTATTTGCACATCTTGCACAGATATCAGCAGATATCAAAGGAAAATGCTATGGTCATGAGGATGCTATGGTGCCACATGGTAAAGTAGAAGCATTATTTGCAAGAGAGCACTTAGATGCCAAAAGTATAACAGACGAACTTTTAACAATACTTGAGAAAGAGAGCAAATAGATGAGTGAGCAAATGGATCAAGCAGTAAGTGTCTTAGATGAAGCACTAAAGGCAGAAACTGTTGATGTAGTGATTGATCAAAAATATTTAAATAGTAAAGAACGACTTGATATACAAATCGTAGAAAGAGGTTTAGCAGAGTCTAGACAAAAAGCGAAAGCTTATATTATGGCAGGTGTAGTTTATGTAGATGGTATGAAAGAAGACAAGGCTGGTCTTAAAGTAAAACGTGGTGCTACGATTGAAGTTAGAGAGAAAATGAAATATGTAAGCCGTGGCGGGCTTAAATTAGAAAAAGCCATGAATAGCTTTGATATTGAACTAACAGGTAAAGTATGTATGGATGTTGGTGCCTCTACAGGTGGATTTACAGATTGTATGTTACAAAATGGGGCATCAAAAGTATATTCTGTAGATGTAGGATATGGACAATTTGCTTGGAAACTAAGACAAGATCCTAGAGTAGTGTGTATGGAAAAAACCAATATTCGTTATTTAACACCAGACCGTATGGATGATAAAGTTGCTTTTTGTTCTATTGACGTATCATTTATTTCATTAACAAAAGTACTTGTACCCATTTTAGAATTACTAGAAGACGATGCAGAGATTGTAGCGCTTATTAAACCTCAATTTGAAGCAGGTAGAGAACAAGTAGAAAAACATGGTGTTGTAAAAAATCCAAAGGTACACGAAGCGGTTATTCACCAGATTTGGGACTTTGCAGTATCACTTGATTTAAAGATTAAAGGTCTTAGCTTTTCACCAATTAAAGGACCAGAAGGTAATATTGAATATTTAATCCATTTAGCACGTCAAGGAGAAACTACTCTTTTAGACAAAGATGGTGCGGTTAAAAATATTGTAAATGCTTCACACGATACTTTATAAACGGGGGATGAGGAGATTGAAACAAATAGGAATTATACCAAACCTTATAAAAGATAAAGATTTAGAAGCAACCAAGCGTATTACAAATTTGCTCAATCAACATGGGATTGCGCCTTATATGGAACGTGAAGTGGCTGAAAAGATAGATGGTGAGGTGTTAGGTGTAGAACCAGATCGACTATATGATTTATGTGATAGTTTAATTGTAATTGGTGGAGATGGAACGATTTTAGGTGTAGCCGCCGCTGCAAGTATGAAGGATATTCCAATTGTAGGGGTTAATTTAGGGCGACTTGGTTTTTTAGCAGATATTGAGCCAGATGAAATTGAAGATGCTTTAGAAAAACTTATTAATGAACAATATAAAATTGAAGAACGCATGATGCTCAAAGCAACGATTACAGATGTTAATGGTGAAAAGAATGTATTTTATGCTTTAAACGAAATCACAGTCACTAGAGGAAACTTTTCAAGACTTGTAGAATTTGAAATTTATGTCAATGATGAACTCAGTGATATTTTTCCAGCAGATGGAGTGATTGTGTCTACACCTACTGGATCAACAGCCTACAACTTATCAGCAGGTGGGCCAATTGTTGTACCACTAGCACAAACTTATGTGGTTACACCGATTTGCCCACATACAATGCACTCAAAATCTGTGATGCTTTGTAAAGAAGACAAAGTATGCATTAATACATTAGAAGAAACAAAAGATATGGCACTTAGCATGGATGGTAAATTAAAAATGTATTTAACACCTCAAGATGAAGTGCATATTGAATGTTCTCCATATGTAACAAAGCTCATTAAAATATCAGATCGTAAATTCTTTGAAATACTACGAGAAAAAATTGTAGAGAGGAGAAGATAAGCGTGGGAATGAAAGAGCAACGCCAATCTAAAATATTAAGTTTAATTCAAAAAAATGAGATTGGTACACAGGAAGACTTAGCAACAGCTTTACTTGCAGAAGGTTTTAATGTGACACAAGCTACTGTTTCAAGAGATATCAGAGAACTGAAATTAACGAAGGTTTCAGCGAAAAGTGGCGGACAAAAATATGTTGCCTTAACCAATATAGAGCAACAGGTTTCAGAAAAAGTTGTACGTGTTTTCAAAGATGCTTTTGTAAGTATTGATTATGCAGGCAATACTATTGTAATTCGTACGTTAGTAGGTATGGGAAATGCTGTAGCAGCTGCTATTGATGCTTTTAATATTCAAGAAATTATCGGAACCTTAGCAGGAGATGATACAATTTTTTGTTTAGTGAAACATGAAGAACACATAGAAACAGTTATTGAACAACTTAAGACAATCTTAGGAGCATAAGGAGGAGGTGTGTTAAATGCTCACCTATATGAAAGTAAAGAATGTAGCGCTGATTGAAGAAGTGGAGCTTACATTAAGTCCAAAGCTTAATATTTTTAGTGGGGAGACAGGAGCAGGAAAATCGATGCTCATTGATTCCATCCAGTTTGCAATCGGAAATCGCAGTTCTAAGCAGATGATTCGCAAAGGTGAAGAAATGGCTAGTGTTACTTTATGCTTTATCGATTATATTGGACTAGGACTTAATTTTCTTAAAGAGAACGAAATTCCTTTTGAAGAAAATGAAATTATATTAGAGCGTATGATTTATCAAACAGGACGCACAGTTTATAAGATTAATGGTGCTATTGCAACAAGACAAATGGTTAAAAGTCTTTCAGAACTTCTAATTGATGTGCATGGTCAACATGAACCGCAATCTTTGTTGGATATTTCAAATCATATTCGCCTTTTGGATAGTTTTGGCGAAAAGACATTCTTAGAAGAAAAAGAAAATTATAAAAAGCTATTTGAGCGTTGGCAAGAAGTAAAAGCTACCTTAAATAAAATTGGTGATAATGATCGTAAAAAACTTCAGCTTAAAGATATGTTGACTTTCCAAATTGAAGAAATTAAGTCAGCTAAGCTTAAAAAAGGTGAAGAAGAAGATTTAAAAGAGCAATATGAAGTCCTTTCACATGCAGAAAAGATTATGATGCAATGTCAAAAATCTTATGAGTTATTAGATGGAGATAGTGAAGTCAGTGTTTCAATGATGCTTGGAAAGGCGATACAGGCTTTGCAGGATATTAGTAACATTACAAGTGAAATTAATAACTTATATGAACAATGTTTATCCATTCAAGCAGAGTTACAAGATGCTACTTATCAAATCAGGCGTTATGCAGATGATATTGAATATTCGCCTGAGTTATTAGTAGAAGTGCAGAATCGTTTAGATCTTATTTATCGTTTGAAACAAAAGTATGGGACAAGTATTGAAGAAATTTTGGACTATCAAGCAGAGTGTGAAAAAGAATTGGCAGAATTAGAAGATGGTGAACATAATAAAGAAAGCCTTGAAAAAGAATGTGCAAGCTTACAAGTAAAACTAGATGAACTTGCAGATCGTTTATCTAAAGGTAGACAGCAGATTGCTAAACATATAGAAGTAGCTATTGATGAACATCTTCATGATTTACAAATGCCACATGCTAAATTTGAAGTTGCTATAGAAGAGCTTGAAACATTTAATAGCTATGGTAAAAATGATGTGGAATTCTTAATTCGTACAAACCTAGGAGAAGATATGCATCCACTTTCTAAGATTGCATCAGGTGGGGAAATTTCTAGGGTTATGTTAGCGATTAAGACAGTACTTGTTTTAGGGGATACAATTAATACTGTAATCTTTGATGAAATTGATACAGGAATCAGTGGATTAGCTGCTCAAAAAGTAGCTGAGAAACTCGCGTTGATTGGTAGAGCAAGACAAGTTCTTTGTATTACTCATTTACCTCAGATTGCAGCAATGGGAGATAGTCATTACCTCATTGAGAAGTCAGCAGATGAAAATAAAACAACAACACATCTTACTAGATTAGAGACACCTGTTATTCATGAAGAGCTTTGTAGATTAATGGGTGGGATGGTTTCAGAAAGTACATTACAAAGTGCAGCCGAATTGAAAAATAGAGCAGACGCATTTAAATTAGAATTAGAGAAGTAAAATAAAAATAGAGTATGCCTTGAAAAAGGTATACTCTATTTTTATTTACAAGAAAATCTTATAGTTTATAGAATTGATCTATGCTAAATAGATTGTAAATAGCTGTATAAATGTGTGAAAAAAAGGATATTTTAAATGATAGAGTACTTGTTTACAAACATATAGGAAGTGAAGGAATGAAAAATATAAAACGAAAGCATACATTTATATGCGTTTTTTTATTTATTGGCATGCTTATGGCAACACCACTCATTGTCTCTAATTTTTTCTTACCTTCTGAAATTAAGTTAATCGCAGGAGAAGAGCATCATTTTAACTTTGATGTCCCTTTAATGGCTAGTATCCTTAAAGGTGATGGGCTGATTATAAAAGATGATTCAGAACGGTATATAGAAAAGCATATGATTGATTTGAACAAACCACTATATGTAACCATGCAAGAAGAAGGAGAAACTGATGTTACCTTATCTTTTATGGGGATTATTCCGTTAAAAACAGTTTCTGTTAAAGCAGTATCTTATCAGACTCTCATACCATGTGGCGATGTAGTAGGGATTAAGGTAGATACGACAGGTGTTATTGTATTAGGTGTAGGTGAATTCGAGGCAGAAGAAACAAGTGTTTCACCATGCAAAGGATTAATAGAAGCAGGCGATGTCATTTTAGCATGTAATGGGAAAGAGGTAGAAAGTAAAGAAGATTTTAGAAATATTATTGAAACAGCTCACTGTAAGACCATTTCATTAGAGGTTTCGCATAAAGGAGAAACAAAAATAGTAGAAGTGAAACCAATCTATTCGAAGACAGAACATGAGTATAAGATTGGTTTATGGATTAAGGATAGCACACAAGGTATTGGGACGATTACTTATATTAATCCAGATAATGGGCACTTTGGAGCATTAGGTCATGGTATTACAGATACACAAACACATATTTTAACCCCTGTGAAAACAGGAGAGATTATGGAAGTATTTATCACAAAAGTAAAGAAAGGTGAAAAAGGAACACCAGGAGAATTAAGTGGTATTATAGATTATGATGAAGAAAGTCGCTTAGGTAAAATTGCATTAAATAGTTCATTAGGTATTTATGGAGAGGTGAATGAAGTATATTTAGAGGCAAAGAGAAATAATGCCCTACCTATTGCTTTTCAGGATGAAGTTCATGAAGGGAAAGCAAGTATTATGTTAGATTTGACAGGAGAGGGGACAAGAGAATATGAGGTAGAGATTCAAAAAGTTTCAAAATATAGCAATGAACCCTCTAAAGGGATGGTGATTCGCATAGTAGATGAAGAACTTTTAAATCTAACAAATGGCATTATTCAAGGGATGAGTGGAAGTCCCATTTTACAAGATGGTAAAATTATTGGTGCAGTAACACATGTATTTGTACACGATCCCACACGAGGATATGGAATATTTATAGAGAATATGATTAATAATTATTGAAAATGAATAGTAAAATGAGTAATAATGAAAAAAATGCGAGTTATATGTAAAATAAAAATAAAAATAACAAAAATTGGTATTGATATTTAATAAATTCTTATATATAATAAGTCTAGTCAGAAAATTTTAAATATTAATCACGTATGGGGGGATTATTGTTGTTAAGTCAAAAAATGAAAATATTAATAGCAGATGACAACAAAGATTTTTCAGATATTTTAATGGAATTTATCAATAGACAAGAAGATATGGAAGTAATTGATGTAGCAGGAAATGGGGAGCAAGCTTGTGATTTAATTACTGAAGTTCAACCGGATATTGTAATATTGGATGTTATTATGCCTTATTTAGATGGTATTGGTGTGTTAGAACGTGTCAATACCATGCCATTAGAAAAAAGACCATTATTTGTCATGCTTTCTGCAGTAGGACAAGATAAAATTACAGAGCGTGCTTTAGCTCTTGGTGCAGAGTACTATATTGTAAAACCATTTGATATGGAAACTTTAGCAAATCGCATCAGACAATTAAAGAGTATGGCATTAAGTGGCAATAATAGTAGTAATAGCAGTGCAATCATTGCAGCACCAACATCTAATAATATTGCGAGTACAAAACAGTTGTTACCAAAAACAAAGGGAATGGCAACAGGCCACAATCTTGAAGCAG
>JAGAVZ010000075.1 GCA_017941635.1 Cellulosilyticum sp. | reverse complement strand
ATGATTTTAGAAGTTACTATTTTGTTTTGAAAGTTCATTGAGAAGACTAGCCGAATGGCTAGTCTTTTTTGTATATCAAGTATTTAGGATTATATAAATACTAAGAAAGAGACTAGGCTGAGAGGTTCCTTTTTATGATACATAAATTAAGGCTGGGGTATAGCTATAAAAGACAC
The DNA here is from genome assembly GCA_017941635.1 of Cellulosilyticum sp. Lineage (GTDB taxonomy): Bacteria > Bacillota > Clostridia > Lachnospirales > Cellulosilyticaceae > Cellulosilyticum. The sequence continues at coordinate 8,398 of JAGAVZ010000075.1, read as the reverse complement.
ACAAATTAGGATTTGAGTAAAACTATAAAGGATACACTAATTAGGATTCGGGAATCGCTGTAAGAGATACATAAATTAAGGTTAGGAACAAAGGGTACATATTTTAGGATTGAGCTAAAGATTAAGAAGGATTTAAAATTGTACCCTATTAATTAAGGATTTGTTAATAATTTAATAGTGTTTTGCTAAGGATTACAGAAGGGAACTCATTTATAATACTCTTATAGATTACAAGGGAGTGATTATAGATGAGTTCTATTATTTTAAGAACAGAGAAATTATGTAAGACATTTTCAAACGATGGTATGCAACAACATGTATTAAAAAATATGGATATAGATATTATTGAAGGAGACTTTACTATTATTATGGGAGCTTCTGGTTCAGGTAAATCAACTTTGTTATATGCTCTTTCAGGAATGGATAGGCCAACATTAGGTAAGATTCAATTTGATGGAACAGAGATATCTAAATATACAAATGACCAACTAGCAGTTTTTAGAAGAAAAAATTGTGGTTTTGTTTTTCAGAGTATCTACTTATTAGATAATATGAGCGTATTGGATAATGTTCTAACGGGAGCTTTAGTGTCACAAAAAAATTCTAAGGTATTGGTTGAAAAGGTAAAGAATCTATTAAGACAGGTAGGATTAAAAGAAAATCTTTGGTCTAAGTTTCCTAATCAGCTTTCGGGAGGAGAAAGTCAAAGAGTAGGTATTGTAAGAGCGATTATTAATAATCCTAAAGTTGTTTTTGCAGATGAACCAACGGGAGCATTAAATTCAGCTTCAAGTACAGATGTATTAGATATTTTTACAGAAGTAAATAGAAGAGGACAAAGTATTGTAATGGTAACCCATGATATCAAGACAGCACTTAGAGGAAATCGCATTATTTATTTAAAAGATGGTTACATTTCTGGAGAATTTCGCTTGGATAAGTATAGTAATAAGAATATAGAAGAACGAAGAGAAACAGTACAATCATTTTTAAAAGAGATGGGGTGGTAATATGAATCTGGTTAGATTAGCTAGATTTAATATAAATAAGCACAAAGGTGCAGCAGCTTCTATTATTATACTGATTTTCTTTTGCCAACTTTTTTTCAGCTTAGCAATACACAATATATCTGTGAACTCTAATCTTTTTGCAGATAAAGCCAAAGAAATGGAATGTGTTCAAAATGTTTTTTGCATTGAGGAAAACAAGTATAGAGAAGAATATAAAGCACTTTTAGAGCGAGATGGGAGAGTTTCTAGAGTAGCAGAACAAGATAGTGTATTTTTGTGGCAAAATACAATCTATCTTAAAGATGGGAAAGATTATTTAGTCAATAGTGTTTTCTTAAATGAGGTAGAGGATAATGTATTGGAAAATATTGTATTAGAAAAAGGTGATCCAGAGATTATAACCCAATTTGAACATCCAATTTATGCACCATTTATTGTAAAAGCTTCATATGGATTTGAAGTTGGAGATGAAATCAAGATGGTCTATCATCAACAAGAATATGTTTTTCAAATAGCAGGATTTTATGAAACAGCACTTTTTGCAAATGCTAATATGGGTGCTATTAAATACATTATTTCTGATGAAGACTATACAAAAATGCGTAGTATCTATGGCGTAACTAAAATCTTGGGATATGATTTATTTAATATAGAAGATACAGAGATTGTTTCAGATGAATTTATGACATCAGCAAAAGTAATGTCAGATAGTTCCAACTCTTTCCGAGTTTTATTATCCATTAATTATGCAACAATGATTTCTATTGCAAGTTTATTACCAGTTCTATTGGCGTATTTAATGCTTTGTTTTGTAGTTATTATTTTTATAACGATTTTTGTAATGATTAGACACCGTATTGCCAATAGTATTGAAGAACAGATGAGTAATATTGGAACATTAGGTGCACTAGGATATACCAGTGGTCAAATTACAAAGGTTTATATGATGGAATATAGCATATTAGCATTAGTGGGTGCAGTGATTGGGGCAATCATGAGCCGCGTATTATTACCTTTTGTAAATGAATTTAGTTTTACAATGCTAGGACTTCGAGCAATAGGTTCTACAAGCTTGGGATTAGATGTAATGTTAGTTATTATACTTGTTGGATTAGTGACACTCATTAGTTTTATTCAGGCTAGAAAGGTAAAAAACTATCCACCGGTTATTGCTTTTCGCAAAGGGATTAACAATCACCACTTTAAAAAAAATTATTTTTCACTAGAAAAGACTAAGAATAATGTACATAGTAGATTAGCAGCTAAAAGATTTATGGGAGCGATTAAACAAAATATCATTATGGGTATTTGCGTGGCAGCAGCTACGATGGCAATGATGTTTAGTTTATTATTATATACTTGCTGTGGTAAAGACCAAAGAGTGTTTGAGCAGATGACAGGATTTGAAATATGTGATGTACAGTTAGGGATTACACATGCAATCACAGCACAGGAACTAAAAGCAGAGCTTTTAGAGATGGATGAGGTAAGAAAGGTTAACTTAGGTCATGACTTTATAAGTGTTTCTATTGGAAATAAGGATGTACTGAGTGTAGTGTATTCTTCTTATGATGAATTAGAAACGATTAAGGCTTATAAAGGAAGATTACCTATTTATGATAATGAGGTTGCTATAACAGGTGCGCTTGCAGAGCAATTAGGAAAAGAAATAGGTGATAGCTTACAGGTTGAACACAGTGGCTATAAAATGAGTTATCTTATTTCAGGAATGACACAATCTATGATTAATAATGGTGAAACCTTATACTTTACTGAAGAAGGAATGGAACATATTATTCCAGGTTTAGAGAGTAATGCTTTAGATGTTTACTTAAACAAAGATGTTAATAAAGAAGTATTTATTGCAAAGTTAGAAGAACTTTACGGAAAGAGTATACAACATGCGAGAGATGCTGGATTTGAAGATATTATAGATAAACATGAACGTATCAAAGCAAAAGCTCAAGAAAAAATGGCATCTTTAATGGCACTATATGGGGTGGATCATTTAGATTATGCCATTATGGTAGATGGAGAATTAATTAAAGGGAGCAGCAAAGAATTTACTATTGAAAAAATTACAGATATGCAAGAGTATGTACAAAGTAATATTGGAGTCTACACCAGTGGTATTAACTGGGGAAGTAAAGTGATTATGGTTGTAGCAGCAGTTATTATTATGGTCATTATTTCAATGCTAATCAAAAATAGTTTAACAAGACAAAAGTTAAATTTAGGAATTTATAAAGGACTAGGTTATACCACAAAAGAATTAATGTTCCAGGTAACTGTAAGTTTGATCCCTACAATGGTGATAGGAGTAGTTTGTGGTATTAGTTTAGCAATTGTGGGAACACCAACTATTTTATCAGGTGTGTTTAGAGTAGTGGGTGTTACCAATATGATACTAGAAGTACCTATTTTAGAAACAATTATATTAGGTATAGCTATTATTGTATTTAGTATGATAACAGCAATAATAGGTACTTATAAAATCAAAGATATTTCTGCTTATGAAATGTTGGCAGAGTAGGGGATGATGAAATGAAAAATAAAAGAGGCTTATTAATAGGGATGAGTGTATTATTAGCTAGTAGTGCAATAGGTGCATTAGTAGCCAATGAAAATAAAAATATGCAGGAAATAAGTCAGCAAAATAAAGTAGAAGAGAAGAATAGCGTGCTTGTAAAAAAAATAACAAAACAAGTGTCTGATGAAAGAGACGCTTTATATAGTATTGGTTCAGTAAGTAAGGTGTTTACAAGTGTAGCAATTATGCAACTTGTAGAAGCAGGTAAAGTAAACTTAGATGAACCAATTGTAACTTATCTTCCTGAGTTTAAGATGGCAGATGATAGGTATAAACAAATCACAGTACGTATGCTACTCAATCACTCATCTGGGCTTATGGGTTCAACCTATAGCAATAGTATTTTATATGGTGATAATGATACTTTGGCACACGATACTTTATTAGAAAAACTAAGTACACAAAGACTAAAGGCTGATCCGGGATTATATAGTACGTATTGCAATGATGGATTTGTTTTAGCTGAAATGATTGTAGAAAAAGTAAGTGGTCAGAGTTTCACACAGTATCTGGAGAAAAATATCTTTACTCCACTAGAAATGAATAATAGCGGTACATCAATCAATTTGTTTAATGACGAAATGCAAGTTGGTACCTATTTTGATAGCATGACAAAGTATGCCGCAGATTATTGTAATGTGATTGGAACAGGTGGAATTATATCAACATCAGAAGAACTCTGTAAATTTGGGAGTATTTTTACGAAGGATTATAGTAGTCTATTAACCCAAGAATCCATAGATGAGATGGGAGTAGCAGCAACACAATATACACACTATGGATATGTAGGTGAAGGTAGTGCGGACCAATATGGGTTAGGTTGGGATTGTGTAGATGCTTATCCGTTTAATCAATATGATATTAAAGCATTAGTTAAAGGAGGGGATACACTTCAGCAACATGGTATGCTTATGGTATTACCAGAAGAAAATATTTCTGTATCTGTTTTAAGTTCTGGTGGTGGCAGTAGCTTTAATGAATTACTTGCACAAGAATTAGCAATGATTGCATTAGAGGAGAGTGGAACAATTTTAGCAGAGGAGACATCTACAAATATTGATGCTAAAAAGGCACAAGTAGTGAAACAAGTACCTGAAAGCTATCTAAAATATGAAGGAATCTATGCAAATAATGCAGGAACTTATAAAATTAGTTTTCCAAATAAAGCATACTTACAGTTAGAAACATGTGATGAAGATATGCCAAAGACACAATATTATTACTTTACAGAGGATGGAAACTTTATTGCCGAAGATTATCAGTACATTAATATACAGGGTATTACAAGTCCTTCGGCATATGAAACAGGTAGCACAACCTTAAGTTTGATGACAGAGACAGATGGAAAAATGTATTTATGTATGGAAACTATATTAAACTATGCTGAAATTGGTGAAACCAAACTAGCAGGTATGTATGCACAGAAAATGGAATCTAATGAGCTGAAAGATACTGTTACTAAAGCATGGGAAGCAAGAAATGGTAAAAAGTATTATCTGGTGAGTGAGAAGTATTCATCAGGATTTTGGCTAGTCAATCCAACAATTAAGCTAGAACTTAATAGCAAGGAGTCTGGTTATATTAATGCTTTTGGTAAATTAACACCAAGTAAAATCATAGATAGCAATAAAGCAGAGGCTTTCCTTACTTTAACAGGAGCTATGGGAAGAGATTTAAATGATATATCTATGATTCATAAAGATGGCAGTGAGTTATTATATTTAGAAGATACTTCTATGTATTATATAGAAGAAAATCAAATTCCAGAATTAGATTTAGCCACAACCGAGATGAAATTAAAAGAGTCTAGTGCAAACTGGTACCACATCGGAGAACAAGTAAAGGGTCAAACAATTACTTTAATACCATCAGATAAGATGGCAGTATATCTTTATGACAAATATGATGAATGTGTATATAGTAGCTATATGGAAAATAGAGAAGGAAAAGTTATTTTACCAGAGGATGGCAAGTTGGTGGTTATTGGTGAAGCAGGAAGCGAGCTTTTAATCAAAAGATAAAACAAAAAATTGATATAGGAAGTGGCTTTATAATAGGTCCATTTACGAATATGAAACAGCTAGAAATGTGAAGGAATTAGATTATAAGATTTAAAATCACATGTCCATATACAATAGGCATGTTATAATTAGAATAAAAAAGCAGTAGGCTATCTTAGAAGTATTCAGTTGAAATCTATGAAGATTAAACGGGTAAAACTAAGATAGCTTTTGTGTATTTATTTTGGAGGAGAGAAATGGGATATAAATGCTTGGTAATTGATGATGATATAGATATTGCAAAGACAACATCAGAGTATTTCAATATATTTGATATTAAAACAGCCTATGCAACAAGTTATGAAGATGGATTAGAGTTTGTACAAAACAATGAAGTCTCTCTTGTGCTGTTAGATATTAACCTAGGAGAAAATTCAGGTTTTGAACTATGTAAAATGATTCGCCAGCAGTCAGATGTGCCTATCTTTTTTATTAGTGCAAGAACAAGCGATGATGATGTACTCACTGCCTTAAATGTGGGGGGAGACGATTATATTAAGAAACCATACACACTAAATATATTATTGGCTAAAGTAAAAGCTGTTCTAAAGCGTTATGAAAAGCAGCAAGTCGTTCAACAAAGTCAAGTAGAAGGTAATGGAGATAGCGTGGCTGAGCAAAGTGGTGTAGAAATTAATAGAGAACCTAGAACCTTACAAGATAATGTAATGGTTCAAGTCACAAAGCAATTAGTAATAGATTATAACTATAGGCAAATAATCAAAGGAGGTCAGCCAATCAAACTAAAGGATATGGAGTTTAGACTACTATGCTATTTAGTTGAAAATAGAAACCGAGTGATTAAAAAGGATGAGTTATTTACTAAGGTATGGAATGATAATTTTGTTGGAGAAGGCACATTAACCGTACATATTAGACATTTAAGAGAAAAGATTGAAGATGCACCCAATCAGCCAAAGTATATCAAAACTGTATGGGGGATAGGATATGTTTTTGAAGTGTTGGAGTAGGTGAAGTAATGAAAAGAATAGGGGAAATCATACTTTTAGTAGGATTAATGATTTTAGTAGCAGTCATAGCAAGCTTTAAAATAATGAATATAAGGCAAAAAGAGATAGATATCATAGCCTTAAATACCATAGCAAAAACAGCAGAGCAGGAATGGAGCAATTTAGAGAGATTACAAGGAAGAGATTTTGAGTATGAATTTAACGTTCTAGATAGAAATGGGGAAATGCTTTTTAGATCTGATAATATGCCACAACTAACATTAGAAGAAGCTATTAGACAAGGGCAAAGTTGTATAAATATCTTAGAAGGGGATAGATTACTGGGCATAGTTATAGCTTATACATATAATACAGAACCATTTTTGAAACAAAAGAAAGAGGTAGTGCAGCTCGTTATTGGAATGATACTATTAGAAATACTACTTCTAATAGGTTATGGCCTGAGGAATTATCATTACATGATTAAACCATTTCACAAGCTAAAAGCATTTGCACATGAAGTGGCTAAGGGGAATTTGGATTTCCCTTTAGAAATGGATAAAGGTCATGTATTCGGAGAGTTTACAGAGAGCTTTGATTTGATGAGAGAAGAGCTTAAGTTAGCAAGGAAGAAAGAATATGAAGCGAATGTAAGTAAAAAGGAATTGATTGCAGAGCTAAGTCATGATATTAAGACACCAGTAACAGGAATTAAACTTATTAGTGAATTACTTGAACTTCAAGTAAAAGAGCCAGAGGTTAAAGAAAAGGTTCATACCATCTACAATAAAGCACAGCAAATCAATGAACTGATTACAGACATGTTCCAATCTACACTTGATGAATTAGGTGAACTTAAAGTAGAACTTAAAGATGAATTTTCTACTTGTTTGCAAGAATTATGTAAGAGTATGGATTATGAAGGTTTGCTTAAACAAGGCGAAGTTCCTGAATGTATGATTTATATAGATTTACTTAGAATGGAACAGGTGATTAATAATATCATCAGTAACTCTTATAAGTATGCAAAGACAGAAATAGATGTTAGGTACAGTAATAAAGGGGATTACCTTCAAGTTGAAGTAAAAGATTATGGTAAAGGGATACCAGAGGAAGAAATACCACTCGTATTCAATAAATTTTATAGAGGAAAAGGTGAAGCGGTACAAGCACAAGTTGGAGCAGGATTGGGGCTTTATATTTCAAAAAATTTGATGGAAAAAATGGGTGGAGAAATGAGTTGCTACAATGCAGAAGATGGATTTGTAGTAAGGTTATTAATACCATTGTCATCTGGTAGTTTGATGGAATAGAATGACATAAGTTAAAGGGGGGATCTGCCAAATTAAATGAAAATTGCTTAGAGGAACAAAGGTGGGATCGAAAAATACGATACCCCTTTGGAATTAGACTTATTTTAGGTAAAAGTGAAGAAAACATGGTTTTATTTGAGATGAATAATATAAAGCAAGAAGAATAATAAAATTAATAAATAGTTTTAGAATGAGGTTTAGAAATAGCTAAATGATTGCAGAAAGTCATAAGAGAAATATAAGAAGTTATAACTAAGTAGGGGTAGAAATAAAGCTTGAAATTAGATTAGCAGTTAGACAGAAATAAAAATGCTATAAAAAAGATGAAAAAGTGGTTGACTTATGTAAGTTGTTAGTGTATCATAATAAAAGTCGTCGGGAGCAAACGACGATAGCAAACAACACAGTAGTGTTGATTAATAATTGTACTTTGAAAAACAAATACTACAAATGATAGATTTTAGTTAATCGATTT
>JAGAVZ010000074.1 GCA_017941635.1 Cellulosilyticum sp. | reverse complement strand
TACTGTTTCTACATCTGGTGTTGTTTCTTCATCTGATGTTGTTTCTTCATCTGGTACTGTTTCTACATCTGGTGTTGTTTCTTCATCTGGTACTGTTTCTACATCTGGTGTTGTTTCTTCATCTGATGTTGTTTCTTCATCTGGTACTGTTTCTACATCTGGTGTTGTTTCTTCATCTGGTACTGTTTCCGGAGTTATGCCTTCAGTTAGAGCTACTATTGTTTCTTTGTCTTCAGCTGCCATACATGGTACAGTAATTGCTGTACTTGAAATCATTAAGACGCCTAATCCAATAACTTTCTTTCTCATACTATTCCCCATACATATACACTCCTTAATCTAATGTACAAATTTTTACTTAGATGTAAGTTTTTCTATGTCTATTTTACCTAAATTCAGAATATTAATACATAGCACTTTAGTACCACTATTTATGGGCAATTGCTTGAACTATTGATTTCTTTAGTTTTTCCCTCATCATAAATTGCACAGCATATGTATTTTATAGGAACTGATAATTCTTCATCATTTAAAGTAACACTATCAACCACTGCCGGAATCGTTCCATCATTTTGTACCGAAAATGTTGTCACCACAAAACTACCCAGATACATATTCTTAACCCCAAATGTTAAATCTTTTGAATTCTTATTTTATCTGCTTCCTTATCCCTTTTCGGAAAACAACACCACTCATAGTCTTTTTGATTTGTTATATCTTCTTGATTTATTGTTCCTGCTATATCTATTGTGCCTACCTCATTTAATTCACCTGTAATCCCTTTAGTGCTTGTATATTTTACAGCTAACTTTCCTGTTGATGCTGTTGTTGTATATGTTATGCCATCTTACAATATTCCAAATATATATTTTCCCTACGAACAAACTTTTATATTTATATATTTTTACGCACGAAAAAAGACGATACCTCATGGTATCGCCTTCTTTATATCCAATAAATTGGTTCTTAGTGTTTTACAACGTTAGCAGCTTGTGGTCCTCTGTTTCCTTCAACGATGTCGAATTCAACTTCTTGACCTTCTTCTAATGTTTTGAATCCTTCGCCTTGGATAGCTGTGAAGTGAACGAAGATATCGTCTCCTTCTTCTCTTTCAATAAATCCAAAACCTTTTTCTGCATTAAACCATTTAACTTTACCTGTCATGTTAAGCGGCCTCCTTTAAAATAATATTGCTAAAACACTGTTACGCAAAACGCTTTTCGGTCTTGCTATCTTTGTTACAAGAGGCCTACCTTCGTTTTTGTTTCAATATTTTAACTTACTTTATGAGTTTATCATAATACTATGCAAAAATCAAGGTAATTAAAACAATTTAATATATATAAATTTTCATATTATTAAATTTTTATGTTCTATGCTTTTGTATACTTTATACAATATACCTTAACTTTTCTAGTTAAACTCTATACATATTAATATACTTTTAGAGTTAATTGTGTTACTCTTTTTTTCAATTTGCCACTTAACATGAGCTATGTCTTAACTAACTGACTAGCTATCATTAATACTTTCCAGAATATTAAAACTCACATTTACTACTTTTTCTCATATGTTGCAATGATATCACCATGCTTTTTCTTATAATAAAGCATCTTTCCGCAGCTCATTTTGCCTTCTTTACATTTACCATGAACACAAGTTGGTGCTGCATATTTGAAAATTGTTGGTGAAATTTCCATACATGCTTTCCACATCTCAAACGCCATATCTCTAATTTCTTCTTGAGCACGATCACAAAGACGTTCTTTAAAGAAACTAAATAGTGCTCTTACATTCATTGTAACCTGAATCTTTGTTTCGCATGCATTTGGAAGGACATATCTTGCATTTTCAATAGCAATTTTCTCTAACTTAGAGTAAAGTTTTTTATCGGTCTCTTTAAAAATACATACTAATTCATCTGCTTCAACTTCATTTGCTAATGCTTCTTTTAAGCCTTCATTTTCATAGCCTGATGCAAATTGTTCTTTGACTTGTTCTTTTAATAATTCAATCGTTAGATGGTTATAATCTTCCTGTACTCTTTCCATCATCTTAATATAATCTGCTTTTAAAGATTCATGTGCTGCAATTGGTTTTGGAATAATGTATTCAAATTGTCCTTCACTTACGTAACGTTGAGACTTTTGAGAATAGCTACATCCAATTCTATGACGCACTAATTGATGTGTAAGTGAACGGCTTACCCCTTCAATTCCAAAAGTAATACTGCTATGCTCTAGAATCGAACCATGTCCAATCTCTAAAATCATATTTAGGAAACGTTCTGCATCTTCTGGTGTGACTTTATCTCGTAACTCTTCAATACTTGCTGAGCTATAACATAGTCTTGCACCTCTTACAATATTTTGTTCAAACTCAGGTGTATGGCTTAATACCACTACATTTAATTTGCTTTCCATGTGCTTTAACCTCTTATCCTTTAATCTTCTTGTTCTTTTGATATTATAATTCTGAATCATAACTATTAACTGTACTTGACATCCATATACTGAATTTTTGTGACAACAGAATATAAAAACTACATTATCTATTAAATTCGTATTCAAAAAATTGCGCAGTCAAGTATATATTTTAGTGATGAGCCATAATTCTTTTATTACTGTAGACCCTTATTAATTGAATACTTTATATCTTGTATTCTTTCTTATTGGTTTCTTTATGTCACACATTTGCTTATTAGATAAGCTTTTTTACATTAGTATAAGTAATCTTTTTCTTAAACTTATTTATTCTCTTGGTAACAAAATTTATGTATTATTATCTTATCATAAACTCACAAAAACAAAAATCACAGGAGTATGTACATGATTAAATTAATAGCAGCTATTAGCAAAAATAATCAAATCGGACTTAACGGCGATATGCCTTGGCATATTCCTAAAGACTTACAATATTTTAAGCAAGTAACAAGTAGTCATACTATTTTAATGGGAAGAAAAACCTTTGAAAGCATCGGTAGACCACTTCCTAATAGAAGAAATATCGTTCTAACACATAATCTAAATTATACAGCTGATGGCATTGAAATCATTCATAGTATGGATGAAGCTTTAGCACTCTGTAACTATTTAGATGATATTTTTATTATCGGTGGCGGGGAACTCTATCATACCTTTTTACCTTATGCAGATGAACTCTATTTAACATTAGTTGATCAAATTGTTGAAGGTGATACCAGTTTTCCTTATTTCAAGGATTCCTTTAAATGTGTACATGCTACCCCTTACTATACACAGCCTAGCGATAATGTACGTTTTTCTTTTACCATTTGGAAGAGATATGCTAATTTATAGTATTTATCGTGTAAACAAACTTGCTCAATCAAAAACTAGCTTGTCCTCTTTTCATTGGACAAGCTAGTTCTTAGTTTTGATATTAAAGTTCTTCTACCATCCCCCAGAGGAACCTCCACCATTGGAAGAGCCTCCTCCATAACCGCCATAGCCACCTCCACCACGTCGGTTATTTCTACCTCCTCCAAAGAAGCTACTCCAAAAGAAGAAACTTAGTAATCTTCCCCTATTAAAGACTACATCACATAGTAGTAATCCAATAATAGCAATATAAGTAATTGGATTCATTCCTCTTCTTCTATTTTGTGTAGTATCTGCTGGTAATAAAGTATTGAGAGAGTGCTCTAGTATTACATTATATTCTATGGCAATATCATCACAAAACTGGCTATAAGTCTGTGCCAATCCTTGTCCATAGTTGCCTTGTACAAAATCATCTCTCCCTAATCCCTCCATGACTCTATTACTTAGTACATCAGGGATGGCACCTTCTAATCCTCTTCCGACCTCTACACGCCACTGTTGGTCTTGTACCACTAATAAAACAAGTAGTCCATTATCCTTTTGTGCATTGCCAATCCCCCAACTTCTAAAAAGACCATTTGCATAGTCTTCTATTGGATAGCCCTCTAAGGTATTAATAGTTACAACAACTGCCTGTGCCCCAGTCTTTTGTTCCAACTCATTTCCTAATGAAATAATTTGCTGTGCACTTGTGCTATCTACAACACCTGCATAATCATTAAGATATTTATAAGCCGATGGCCTTGGATAGGTAATAGCCGCCTGAATAGATAAACTAAAAAGTAAAATAAACCCAAGTAACATCAGAGAAGAATATCGCTTCAAATCCTTTTTTTTCACTTTATGTCCCTTTATATTACGCCAGTTAAACTTTTACTTTAACTTGAGAAATCTACAACCGGAACTTGCTCGGCTGATTCATTTGCCTCAAATAATTGGGCTGTTTCAAAACCAAATATATTGGCAATAATATTGGTTGGGAATTTTCTTCTCTTGGTATTATATCTGGTGACTGATGTATTATAATCTTGTCTTGCTATGGCAATTCTGTTTTCCGTTCCTTCTAGCTGAGTAGATAAATCTTGGAAGTTTTGATTAGACTTAAGCTCTGGGTAGTTTTCTACCACCAATAATAAACGAGATAATGCACTAGATAAATCCGAATCCGCCTCTGCTTGATCTGCTAAATTGCTTGCGCCTGATAACCTTGCTCTAGCATCTGCAATATCTGTAAAAATATCTTTTTCCTGAGTTGCATAACCTTGTACCGTATTCACCAGGTTAGGAATCAAGTCCGAACGTCTTTGTAACTGGGTTTCGATATTGGCTCTTGCTGTCTCTACTTCTTGCTCGCTTGATACCAAACTGTTATACAGACCAACGACCCATATTGCAATTACGCCAATCACGACACCTACACCTATAAGCCACTTTAGTCCTGTTTTCATAATGAACTCCTTTCTTTGATTTGTTATTATTATGCGTTAGTTACTACATAAATATAGCGACAAAAATTTAGTAAAAAAGCCCTCACCAAGTTCTACACTTAGTCAGGCCGTTTAATTCTCATCTATACTTTTTCTAATCTCTTTTAATACACTGAGCAATCCTTCAAATGCAGTCAAATAATCTTCATACTCTTCTTTTCCAATGATTTCATACTCATCGGAAGTATATCTTCTGCTTTGGTAAAAATCCTTTAATGCACGACATATGGATTTATACCTTTTCACCTCTGGATAATCCGTTAAATATAAAACTTCTAATAACTTAACCAAATTATATTTTTCATTTATCATACCATACTTTTTTTGAATAATGCCTTTCAAATTCTTCTCTATGCACTGCTCACAGTGTACTAACACACCATCTTCTAATCCCTCTGTGTTTTTTGCCATACGAATAAAAGCTTCATCCACATCAGCAAAATAAAACATCCCATGTTCCAGCATCGTCTTCCTCTTTCTTCCACTCCATATATCTATCTATTATTCTCATATTCCTGTAAATCAATCCCTTTTTTCATTCTTCTTTATATTTATTTTATTCGTCCAATACTCTACCATTTTAATCCACTTACCCTAAATGCTATTTCCTTATCATAGATGTTTGACTCTTTACTAAGCTATTTTATATAAAGTCATTGATTTTCCTAATATTTAATCCTTTATCTCCCCCTCTTCTTAATCATTATCCTCTCAATACCTCTACTTTTTATCTCTTATAAGCTTTAAGTCTCTTTATGTATCATAAGATATATACTAGTAATCTTTAAATAAATCCTATACAATATTTTTTAGTCAGAAAACTTTATATATACCTTATAAGGAGGTTAAAATGAATACAAACGAAAAAATCTTTGAAGGACACTCCGTTCCAAAGATGATTATGAAATTTGCGCTTCCAACAATTCTTAGTCAACTGGTTACCTTACTGTATAACCTTGCAGATACATTTTTTGTTGGTCGTACAAATAATCCATCACAAATTGCCGCATTAACTTTAAGCTTTCCAATCTTTATGTCATTAACAATGGTGGGAAATTTATTTGGAATTGGCGCTAATAGCTATATTTCTCGTTCCCTAGGACAAGGTGAACGTAAACAAGCTAGGAAGGCCTCTACTTTTTCTTTCTATGGTGCAATTGCTGGTGTCATGCTCATTATAGCTATTCTATTTTTCTTTATGTCACCAATCTTACAAGCTATTGGTGCAAAAACCAGCGAAACCTTTATTGCAACCAAGTCGTACATAACATGGACCGTCATTTACGGTGGTATTCCTACTGTTGCTGCCTTAATGCTTGGTCACTTAATTCGTGCAGAAGGCAATACGAAACAAGCTAGCCTGGGAATGGCATTAGGAGGCATACTTAATATTTTCCTTGATTTAATCTTTGTTCAGTTTATAGGACTAGGTGCTAAAGGTGCTGCAATTGCTACCTGCCTTTCTAATATAATTGCATTCTTCTATTTGCTCAATGTCATTCACAAGCATAAAGAAACCATTATTGAACTAAGGCCTACTAAACTTTCATTTGAAAGGACTATGATTAAGGATATTATCCTAGTAGGTATTCCTGCTGCAACCATTATTATCCTCGGAAGTAGCGCCAATATTATTCTTACACACTTTATGTCCAACTACGGTGATGTATCTATTGCAGCATTTGGGATTGTCCAAAAGATCGGTACTATTGCAATTCAAATCACCATTGGTCTCACTCAAGGTATTATGCCACTACTTGGTTACAACTACGGTGCCAACAATATGGAACGTGTTAAGGAAATCAATCGTTGGTCTTTTGCAATATTAGGGATCTATGCACTATTTTGTATGGTTCTCATTGAAATTTTTGCAAGGCAACTCATTATGCTTTTTACCTCAGAACCATCCACAGTAGCAAAAGGTATTGAGTTTATTCGCTTCTGGATTATATGTGCACCTGGAATGTGCTTTACAAATCTCTTTAGCACTATCTTCCAAGCTATGGGAAAATGGGTACAATCCTTAATGCTTTCCTTAACTCGTCAAGCTATTGTACTAATCCCAATGCTTATTATCCTCAACCAAAGTCTTGGTGAAATGGGATTAGTCTATGCCCAACCAATTGCAGATACAACTGCTTTAATTGCAGGAATAATCCTCTATTTAGCTTTACTCAAAAAGATTCATCCCGAAGTTTCTTCTAATCAATCAGATTTATAAAAATAGCAAAACAGGTGTCATGAAACCCATGACACCTGTTTTGTATCTATATATCTATGGTAATTTGCAAAAACTACCCTTTTATTTATTATTGTTCTCTTGATTTATTGTGACGGTAGTTTCCGCGTCCACCTTCTTGTCTTCTACCGCCTTCTTGACGTCTAGACTGTCTGCGACCCATTTGTTTTGTTCTACCATCTTGTTTTCTGTTTGCTACCTCGATGTTTACGCGTCTACCTTTAAGTGACTCACCGATTAAGCTTGTCATTACATCGTCTAAGTGTTGTTTTGGAATCTCGAAGAATGAGAATTTGTCTAACATATCTACACGACCAATTTCTTTTCCTTTGATTCCTGATGTTGATGCAATGAATTTAACAAGGTCAGATACTTGAATGTTATCTTTGCGACCTAAGTTGATGAATAATCTTACCATATCACCATCGATTTTATTTAAATCAAAGTTGTTATTTTTCATTAACTCTTCATCAGAAACATCTGTTGATGCACCCATAACCATTTTATCCATTGCGATTTTAAGGAATGCTGCTGCTACGTCTAATGATGTTGCATAGTCTTCGCTATCTACATCGCTCACTTCTTCAAGAAGTCTTTCAATGTGGTTGATGTATGAAGTAAGTTTTCCTTCGTGAAGAACTGCTTTAACTTCATCTAATACACCTGAAAGTTTGTTTTCTTGGATATCTTCAATTGAAGGTGGTTTGATACATTTGATTTTTGATTTTGTGTAACGTTGGATGTCACGAAGTTTGATAAGCTCTTTACCAGCTGCAAATGTGTAAGATACACCTTGGCGGTTGGCACGACCTGTTCTACCAATACGGTGAACATAGTATTCTTCGTCACTTGGTACATCGTAGTTGAATACTGCATCTACGTCATCAACGTCAATACCACGAGCTGCAACATCTGTTGCAATTAAGATATCAATAAGTCCATTTCTGAAACGAGACATTACATTATCTCTTTGAAGTTGTTTCATGTCTCCGTGTAATGATTCTGCACTGTAACCTCTAGCTTGAAGGTCTTTGCATAAGTCGTCTACACGTTTTTTAGTGTTACAGAATACAACTGATAATTTGAAGTTGTGTGCATCGATTAAACGAGATAAAACTTCAACTTTGTTGCTTTCTCTAACTTCAAGGTAGTATTGCTCAATAGTTGGTACTGTTAAAGCTTTGTGTACTACATTGATTGTTACAGGATCATGTTGATATTTGTTAGCAATATCTAAGATTGCTGGTGCAAGCGTAGCTGAGAATAATATAAATTGGCGTTCTTCTGGTACGCTTTCTAAAATGATATCGATATCTTCTCTGAATCCCATGTTAAGCATTTCGTCCGCTTCATCAAGGATAATTTTGTTAAGACCATCTAATTTTAATGTCTCTCTTCTTAAGTGGTCCATGATTCTACCTGGTGTACCTACGATAATTTGAGGTCTTTTTCTAAGAGCTCTAATTTGTCTATCGATTTGTTGGCCACCATAGATTGGTAAGATACGAACATCTTGTTTATATTTTGCAAGTGCTGTTAATTCCTCTGCAACTTGAATTACAAGCTCACGAGTTGGGCAAAGGATAAGCACTTGTACTTTATTATCTCTTGGAACAACATCTTCTACTGCTGGAATACCGAAGGCACAAGTTTTACCTGTCCCCGTTGGTGCTTGTGCAATGATATCGTTTCCTTGTAAAATTACTGGAATTGCTTTTGCTTGAATAGGTGTTGTTTCTTCAAATCCCATGTCTTGCGCCGCTCTAATAAGTTCTTCCGATACGTCTAGTTGACTAAATAATACGCTTTCTATGACAATTACCTCTACAATCTATTTAAATTTTTATAAGTGAAATCCATATTTTCCTTAATTTCCTTACATACTATATTGAATGATACTACAAATTCCATAAAATCACAACCTGTAAATTGTTCCTATTACTAGTATTTACAATTTATTTCTTAGATTTTCTCATGCCATTTAAATTCTAAAATTCCATCCATTTTTTATTATGATTCTTTGTTATTTCACCCCAATTATTAAAATATTTTTCTCGATTTTACTTTCTAAACATCAAAAAGGATGTTGAATCTTGCAACATCCCCTTAAGCATATTATATCCGTATCTTTTTACTATAGTCTTGACTATATCTTCCTTTTATACATTTACTTTTCGATACTTATTCTACTTTACTATATTGCTGACTCAGTAGATTTACTCTCTTCGTAATCTCTTCTACTAAATCTTGAGGTGCCAAAACCTTAGCATAATGTCCAAAGGATAATAAATAGCTATAGAGCCATTCATCTACTCGGTAATAAATGGTTACAATAAAGCTTCCATCATCTTGTATTTCTATATTTTCTTCTCCAAACTCATCAAATACTCTATGCGCGATAGTCGCATTCAACCACAAGCGAATAGGTATATTTTGCTGACTAGCTCTAGAATCTGAAGTTTCCAGCACGTTAGGAAGTACACGCCTTTCAAAGGTTTGATCTAAAGAAACTATATCTCGTATACGACTTAATTTAAATAATCTTAACTGTTTTCTCACCGTACAGTAAGCATTTAAATACCAAGTCTTTTCTTTAAAGCACAATTGTATCGGTTCTACCTTTCGATTAAGTTTTTCTAATCTAGCATTATAGTAATCAAATTGCAAATAATGCTTTTCTAGAATTGCTTTCTTTATCATTTCGAACTTCTCTTTTCCGCCCGCATCCCAACTTGCAAAATCTACTGTTATCCACTCTTCTTCTTCATTACCAAATAAAGCACTTAATTTACTTGCCACCTCATTTTGTGGCATATAAGGCACTGCTTTCAAACCTTGTAGTGCTACTAGTACCTCTTTTTGTTCCTTTTCACTAAGATAGGATTTGTTTAAAACGAAATGATCCAGTAGGCAAATTCCTCCCCCTTTTCCCTTGTTGGTATAAATCGGCACACCAGCTTCACACAACGACTCAATATCTCTATAAATGGTACGCGTTGATACCTCAAATCGCTCGGCTAGTTCCTTTGCTGTTACCTGTTTCTTATTTAAAAGTATGTATACAATTTCAAACAATCTATTAATCTGCATGCTAATCCCCTCTTTATCTACTCTCCAAATAACTCATCTCTTTCTACAGGATTTCCATGTGCCATGCATACCCACTTAAAAGGATAGAACTTCAACTTTTCGATAGATTGAAATAATATAGACGTATCCCAATTCCATTTCACAGGATAAGGAATAGGCATCCCATCTCGTTCTTCTACCAAATCTCCTGCAAAAAGTACATTATCATAAATTAAACAGATATGACCAGGCGTATGTCCTGGTGTAGTAACTACCTCTATTCCACATACCTTATCTCCATCTTGAAGTGGTTTGATATGCTCTGGCTTCTTTGGCCTCATAACTTTGGCCAAATATTTCTTAAAGCTTGGTCGTTCCTTTTGTCCCATAATATAAGGAATTTCTTCTGATCCTGCCCATACTGTTGCACCTGATAAAGCTTGAAAGTTGCCAACATTCCCCATATGGTCCATATCACCATGGGTTAAAATGATATGTTTAATTTCTTGAGGTGGAATTTGATTTTCCTCTAATTCCTTCAAAATAATCTTCTTATTAAAATTAAAATTCGTATCAATTAATACCATTTCCTCTGCTTTGATTAAATAACAACTAGATGTCGCCTTAGTAGATTCTAATAAGTAAACCTTATCTGTAATTTGTTTCATTCTATTCTCCCCCTTTTGATATCTATTGTTTCTTTATATATTGTTTTATTCTATTACTTGATTTTTTCCACTATCTTTTTGATTTAATCTTATTACTGACATTTTATCACAAATGATTCAGTATCTCCCTACTTTATTAGAACATGTGTGGTTATAACATTTCCACATAACACAAAACACCCATTACTGATTTACACTTCAGTAATGGGTGCTTTATGGTTGTCACTTTGCTAGTACACATATGCTTGATACAGCTTAATGGTACGCTTACCATTATACTACATCTTTGGTCTGTACAATAGTCCTATATTGTAGAAAAATATTGACATTGTACTCATATATAATAAAAAAGAGGTTGTAACAAAGTCACAACCTCTTTTTTATATGCGGGCGAAGGGAGTCGAACCCTTACACCTCGCGGCGCTAGATCCTAAGTCTAGTGCGTCTGCCAATTCCGCCACGCCCGCCTGACACTTATGTATAATAACAGAAAGTAATAGGCTCGTCTAGTGTTTTTTTCAAAAAAGTTGCCAGAAGTTTTATTTCTAAATTTTATAGATTTTTTTATCACTAATTTTCTAAGATTAATATTAAAAATATAGAATCCTACATAGATAGATAAATTATTAGCTTTCTTGCTTTATTTCCAAAGTATAGTATATTACTGCTATATTTACCACATCGAAAGAGGATTACATACAAAACTTAAAAACTTCTTCATTCAACATTTTTTCCAGTTCTTCCTTTGAACATCGCACTTTGGGATTAAGCAGTTTCTCTTCCAAGTCCAGTATAAGTTTTTCTGTTCCTCCACTATTACACATATTAGCCCTCTTATGTATTTCCCTTATAATATGATTTACACTTATATTATTTAAATAAATCGATTTCCTTCAATAATCATACCCGTATTGGATTTTTCTATTTCACTCCATACCTCTTCACCCAAGATATCTCTTAAAGAAACTCCTATAGCTTTTGGCTTTAATTTTTCTACAAACTCCATAAATTCACTGGAATAGTCTTTCTCCTCTATATGGGGCAATGTCAGTACACTTAATCTTTCTAAATTCATAAGTGTTTCTGGGATGTGACTAACTTGTAGCCCTCCCAAATATAATTCCTCTAGCTGAGTAAGCTTTGTAATGTTTTCTGGAAAAGTTTTAAGCGGCATACTACTAAAATCTAAGATTCTTAAATTTTTAAGTTGACCAATATCAAAGTTAAGATTGTCTACTTGATTTCCTGTTATCCTCAAACATTCTAGATTCGCAAGTTTTTCCAATGTTTGTGGTAAGTATCTCACTTCATAATCAAAAATTTCTAGTTTCTTTAGATGAGTTAAGTCTCCTATATTTTCCGGAATACGCTCTTCATGTTTCCCAAAAATCGTTAGTTTCTTCCTTTCTTGGAAGGCACATTCCTCTATCCACTGAGCTAAACTTAATGTGTCGTCTTGGTATATATCATGTGGTACACAAAGTAACCTAAATGTTTCATATTGCTGAAGACTTAATTCTAAATATCCCATTTTCTCATGAGAACAAATAGAACAAATCAGTTCTCCATCTTGATAAAATGCAGGGTCTTCCAAATGATATAGCGCATTTTCATCTAATCTAATTTCAGCATAAATATGTTCCATCTTATACAATGCGCTTCTTAAAGCTTCTTCGTTACTAAAATAATATACCTCAGTAAGTGGGCCCATTGTACAATGGGTCTTATTGGTTGTTTCATATCTTTTTACTTTATATGTATGTTTTATTGCCTCTGATTCTTCTAGCCCCTTGCAATATAATCTACAACCTACAATTTCATCACTCTGTCCCAAAAGAAATTTGAGGAATTTCTCAAACTTCTCTCCTTCAATACATTCATCCGTTAATTGAATTCTTACTTTTTCCTGTTCAACTATTTGCATCTATTGTTTTCCCCATTTCCTCTTGCTATCATTTCTGTCTTATTGATTGTTATCTTCCTTTATTTCACCATCATTATTTGTTTCGTTATCTATTAACATTTCATTCTCTAAATTCACTTCAACAATACTACCTAGCCTTTTTTCTAACCAATCTTTGACTTCTTCTCTCTCCTGAATATAGTCTGGCATTAATTTTGCTATAGTTTCTGGTGTAGCTGTTCTTTCTGTTAAAGTTGCCTTTGATGAAGCTGGTTGACTTTGATTGTAGAAGTAAAATCCTACACCTCCACCTACTGCTAAAATGACAACTAGACTAATACCTACAACCATTCCATTCTTTCCTAACCACTTTACAAATTTAGGCTTCATAGCCTCAATAATTTTTTCACTGAGTTCTTTGGTTTTATTGTGTTCTCCTAATTGACTGCGAATTAGCTCTTTATTAACCTTACCTTCTTTTTCTTTTAAATTACCAAAGAATTGGATGACCTGGCTATCAAATTTACTTTTATCAATATACATCTCTTGGTCTTTTGCCCAAATAATAAACTCTAGCATAATTTTCATTTGAATATCTTTTAAATAACTAAGCACACGTTTCAGATTTAATCTTGGCTTATGCGATGCTTCATCTAATTCCATAAAGGCATACACAAGTAAATAAAAATCATGTTTTGTGACTTTTTGCTTATAGTAAATCTTTATTAATTCTTGGATTTTGTTATTCACACGAATCTTAGTTGGACTCATACTGCTTAAATCGGTTTTGAGCTTCTGATAGCCTGTAATAATCTCATAGTTCTCTAATGGATAACTTCTGCTAAACTTCAATCTACACATGGTACGTTCACTTTCTATATTCTTAAGCTGAATATGGTCTAAAAAATAGTATTCACCTTCTTCTAGTAAGTTTTTATAAATCTCTCCCTCATGTGCCTTAGACCATTTTTGAAGTCTATCTAAGAAACTTACCAAATCCTTAACTGCCTTCACACAAATAGCAAACTTGTCATAAACTACTTGCATATAATACTGGTCTTTAATTAGTACAAATTCCACCTCTTCAAAACGTGCCATCTGTTCCACTAAATCATCAAAAATCTTCACATTGCTAAAGCTATCATTAATCAAATAATAAATAACTTGTTTCTTTAATTCTTCATGCATATAAAGCACTTCAAATAAGTGAATATACGCTTTTGGATAGTTATGTACTATATTAAGGACATTGTACACATAGTTATAATCATTTTGTCGACTACTTATTGCTAGTAAATAAACTAAAATTTGAATACAGTGTTCCTCTTGTTCTCTATTCCTACAATATTCTAGTTTAAAGCTTAGAATCATCTTGATTTCTTCTTCTGAAATCAAACCCCCATGTTCAATCTCTCTTTGAACAAGTTCTATGCAGTATGACATAATGTCCAATAGTTCCTTGCGAATGTCATCTGCAATATTGCTTTGAAGATACATAAGCACCTGTTTCAAAAGCCCTTTTCTTACTTTTGGTGCTGATATATCATATAATCTACTTGCTCTAAGACACAAACTCATCTCAAATAGATTAACCACACGCCCATAAAAACTTATGCCACATTCACCTGGGTCTTTGAAAGTTGTGCTTAGCACCTCTGCCCAATGGTTAATCTTTTCCCATGCCATTTTATTTTTAGTATAGTCTAATCCTGTACGAATATATGGTTCACTTTCTATATCTCCATCTATTGTTGAATATTTTTTATTTACAAAGTCAAAAATAAAATCTTTTCCTGACTTAGATTCTTGTCTCAGAGTATTTTTATCCAAGAAAGTAATATGGATATTTTTCTTTGCCTCTGCTTTATTGGCATAAGTGGAAACTCCAAGCTTTTCTGTAATGCTCCAAGGTAATGCAACGTAGAGATGATATAGTAATGCTTTGGCCATTGGACCTAGTTCTTCAATCGCTACATCTAATACAATAAATATTTTTTTCTTGGAATTTACAGATATAAATGTTGCTGCAATTAATTTATGAAAAAGCTCCTGACTTATTCCAAGCTTGCTAAACAGACGCTCTCTTTCAATAAAGTATGGAGTATTGGCATCATAAGGAACGCCTGCTAAGGTAGGGAGTTGCCTCCCCTCTGAAATATCAAAACTTGTCTTAAAGCCAGTAATCGCAAAAAGCTTTTCAGGCTCTTTCATAAAACGACGTTTTTCATTTTCTGATAAGAGTAAGTTGTGCATAAAGAATGTTGAACGCAGTCCTGTGAAATCCTTAGCCTTATATACAGCTTGTCCCACAATAAGCTCGCCAGAAGGACCTGGCATAACAATCATATTAGGTGGGTAACAATTTTCATCCTGTTCTCCTCTAGCTTGAAGTTCGCTTGGGATATCATAGCTGCATAATGGATGCAATGCCTTCTTGATATAATCCAATTTTAACTGTGGTGATTTCGCAACGGTGTCATACCCATCGGTTTGGCTAAATAAGCCACCTCTTTCTCTTGTGTAATATTGTTGCTCAATCATCTTAGTTCACCTTCTCACTTTCAATATAACCTAGCTTATGAAGGAGCCATAAAAATGGTTCATCCACACGAAGAGGCTGAATAACCCCTTGTAATCTACCTTCCACAGGGTTTTGTCCTAATGAAGAAACAGCAAAATAACCTACATTATTAAAATGTACCTCCACTGCATCTAAGAATGCCAAATCTACTTGACTCACAAAACGTTTCACTTCACCGTTGATATTTTCATACTCATTTAAATTAAAGTAGCCTCTGTGTACATAGTTACAAAAAACATTACTATTTGGCTTAAGGTAACCTTCATCCTCCTGTGCCAATCTTTCAAGCATATCACTCTTTGTAACAACTACTGCTGTAGGAATAGAGGTTCTGCCATCTTCACCACTGGCAATAAAGTTTTCACCAAGGCTGACAACCACGTCTCTCGATTCTTGATATTTAGAGGTAAAATCACCACTACCACTTCCTTGACTTAAAATAATCTTATTACGAATTGCCGAAAGTTGAAGTGGGTCTACTAAGAATAAAATACCCTCAGCATTTTTGATGTGGTTGGCATACAAATCCAAGTAATCTTCTTCCACCATGCCTTCCCCTGCTACATCAAAGAATACAAGACTAAGGGGTGCTTTATCCGGATTCTTAAACTTAAACTGATAAATAAATGGCTCTTGCTTTTTCTCTTTTTGAGTAGACTCAATTAGGCTATTTTGGGCAAAGAGTGGATCAAGGTACTGACTTCTAAATCGTCTGCTGGTATCACTATTAATTGGCATACAAGCTGCATCAAAGTTATGTGCTGTAACAGTTTCCAAAGTATGTATCAAAGATGCCATATACACTGACTTACCTACCTGAGATGCACCGATAATGGCAATAATATTACTTGGCGCACGCCCTGCTGAATGAGGCAGGTCATTATGACAAAATGGACAAAGTCTCTTCTTAGTTTCAATATTATATTTGTCTCTGATACTAATTAAAACTTCATCTATATACGTTTTGTTTTCCTCTGGAAAGAGCTTCGGCTCAATCACAGCTTCCATTTCTTCACTACCTTCCAATCCAAACTTATCTAGATAGTGATTAAGTCTTCCATCCTCTTGAAGACAGTATTCCTCATCCTCTTCTTTATAATGAGTTGCTCTAAAAACAACTGAATCTGGACTAAATTTATTAAAGCAATGTGGACATACAATCGGGAATTTCTTGATTACAGGCTCTTCATCTCTTGAGAATCCTGCTAGTAAATTCTTAAAAAATGACATCTTGTTTGCTCCTTTCACTAACTTTTTATAATACGATAAGCTTCTTTGTACGGTACTTCTTCTGTCAAATAGATTCTAATATATTCATCTTTATCCACTTCTATCTCTGGTAAAGAATTATCTCCTGCTATAAAATCTGAAATAAATTGAAAACGCATGCCATCCTCTAGTCCTACAGGGATGCTGCCTCTTTTCTTCACATAGCATAAATAGGATTTTGGAATAGGTGAATCTGTAAAGATCTGCATTTGAATAACCTTTCTGGAACTAAATAATTTCTTCTTTTCTTTGATGGTATAGCGTATTTGAATCTGCTGACCAATTACTTCTATCTCATTAGACCCATCTTTATAACACACAATATAACTTTTTAAATCTCCCTGAATATAGGGACATAAAGTATACTTACTCATGGCATTAGCAAGGCCCGTATCTTTGAAACCGCCAAAAGAGGCGTATTCATCTTTTGTATATTTGCGATAAGGTTTCTCCCAATCAATTATTTCTTCTTTTAAAATGTTTTGTTTATAAATATAGATGTGTTCTAGTTCATTAGGCCATTTGAAGTTTAGTGTTACCTGCCCGTTATTTACCTCAGCTTTAATATCTGTAATCTTTGGTTCTAATCCATCGTCCCATCTTACTTCCACTTGGTCAGCTCGCCTCCTCCTATCTTATTGATACTATAAAATATTTGCTTGCTACATCTGATTTCACTTTTAACACTGCATAGCTTTTAATCTTTTATCTCCAACACTCTATCTACTCATGTGATACATCTCTAGGCTGATCTTGTACCATGATAGCTATCCTTAAAAGCCACACACCAAGTAAAACTCATCATACTCACACCAACAAAGAACCAATAGATTAGTCTTACAATGACTGGTGCATATCCACTTAAGAAAAGATACTCTGTTAAAAGACTTCCTATAAACCCTCCAACAAGTGCACCGACTACCATCCCTTTTACCAGATACTTATTATCAAACATAATGCCAAGCGCAACTGCCATAGCTATGCTCATACCGATTAAAAATATTACTCTTAATACCTTATGTAAGCTAGATTCTGCATAAGCCCCTGTTCTTGGTGTGATGATTGTTCCCTTTTCTTCTATGTACTCAATCATACCAAATACTTCTTTAAGCATGGTGGTATCGGATGTACTAAAGTAAGTTCCACCTGTTAAATTAGCAATCTCTTGTAAATAAGACTCTGCTGTAGGGTCTTCATACATCATACCTATGGTATATACAGGAATCTTTTGAGCTACAAAATCCTGTACCAAACTAGGTATATTATGTGCTGAGTTATCTGTTGGTGCCCCATCTGAAACCAAAATTACACTAGCACCCTTACCATCAGCTTTAATCATCTTATAAGCTTCTTGCATTACATTTTGAATGCCTGTCTGTCCATCATTTTTTAAGTTGAGATTTGCTAATTTAGTCTTAAAAGCTTCTTTTTCAGCTTTAGTAGAAACCGATTCAAAATCTAAAGCTAATGATGTATGTTCATTAAAGGTAAGCATAGCTACGCGTTTCTTACCTTCTAAATGATCTATAAAACTATTAATCGCCTCATAGCGTTCACCTTGTGGGTCTGTAGTATCCATACTCCCTGAACGGTCCATGGCAATTACAATATCTTGAATGGTTTTTGGTTCATTAATTTCTAATCCATAAATTAACTGAAATACACCACCTAATATTCCAACCATAATCAAAGTTGTTGGCACAAATAATTTTAATGAAGTTTTGAAATACATCTCTTTCCAACGATAACCAATTAACTGTGGTGAAACCTTTTGTGATGCAATCACCATAATAGTAATCATCATTGCACCTATTCCAAAATACAATCCCATCTGCAAGTATTCTGGTAGAGCCTCTCCCTTAACTAAAATAAACTCTCCTAAAAGGTATGCCATACCTGCTCCAATCAAGCTAAAAAGTATGGCTAAACCACTCAATCTCCTTGTCCCCATTCTATGTTTCCTCCTTATTTATGGCTTGCTCAGTTGCCTCACTATGGAACACATAACCTTGAGTCTTATAGGCATCATAGTAACGTTTCGCCGAACGTATATATACTAAATCCTGTAACTTAAATCCACCCATTAATTGTAGCTTTTCAATAACGCTATTTCTTTGGTCACTCACCATGCCAATCTTATAGTTACGACTACTTTGATCACGTTTGTAAGCATATGCTGTAAACTCACTTTTTTTGCTAGAAATAAAGTATTTTTCTACATATTGATAAGGTGCAAGCGCTGTATCCAAGTAAACACATGGCTTTGAATTCTCTTCTAAGCTATCATACAAAAGCTCATATAGCTCTGTCTTTGCCACTACCTCTGTGTCCATATACTCAATGTGCATATTGGCTCTAGCCAGTAGTTCTTCTTCAAACGAAAGATTAAAATATTGCTCTTCCTTCAAGAAATTGTCTTCTGCAATCCTCATAATCTTTCTAATCATTTCTTCCTTACTCATGTCAAGTAATTGTGCACTAGATCCCATATATTTCTCATCCTGTAAGAAATGCTCTCCTTTGGATTTTTTCATTTCTTCTAGTTGCCAAGTGACTACCTTTTCATAGTATTCCTTTACATTCTGTACGAGATATTCTTCTTCATATCGATTGGATTCTTCTATCATTTCTAAAAGTAAGTTCTCTACTTGCTCTAGTTTTTTGACTTGCTCTTTTAAATCTTGATTGAAGGCTTCAATCTCTTCTTGTAGTCTCTGAACCGTTTTGAGCTTGAGCTCTTCTGCTACATAATCATAGTGCGCCTTGTAGACTTCATGAATCAAATACCCTTTGACATCTTGAAGATATTTCTTGTCTAACAAAGAAAAACTGCCTCCTACACGCTCGCCCACTAATTGATTTTCTTTTTCTTCGATTTCAAGCAGTTTTTGTTTCATTTGATAAAGATACTTTTCTTTTTGCATTTCTATTATCTTGTAGGTATCTGATTGCAAAAGCTTACTTAGTGCAAATGGGCCATAATGTGGATTACTCACAATAGCATCTGTTAATTGCTCCTTTAATCCCTCTCCACTAATTGCCTGTTTCATTTTATGCATCGCCACACTTTGGAAGTTTGCTTCAAAAAAGGTTTTAACCGACTCGCCATAAAGTATATTCTCTGCCTCAGCAAAGGTATTTCCTTTCAACTCCCTAAAACTTGCTTTAGTCGAAATAATACTTTTGATTTCTTCCAAGACACTATCATCTGGCATCCACTCTCTAATATAGGATTCTACTTTCTTTTCGCTCAAGCCCACTTGGTCTAATAGCGACTGCTCTGCACCTTCTCCTTCATAGGATAATTCATTTTTATAAGCTCTAAAGAGATGATACAACACAGATAAATAAATCCCCTGTCCTGGTTTTCTAACTTTGGCTAATCTCGCTGTGGCATACCTATTTTCCGCATCTGCTTGGATATTGGTCATAAAGGTATTGTAACTATACTGCTCCCTCACTTCTTCAAGCTCCACTGATTTTTGCTCCCGATTTTTTAGGAAGTTGACTGCTACGATACTTTCATAGTGATTTTTCCTCGCCTCATGAATCCTCTGACCATTCTCCTTTTTATCCGATAGCACATACACCAAATGGAAGAGCTTGCCCTCATGGATTGTCATCAATTTCAAGTCCTCTTCGATTAATTCCGTTGCTCTCTCATAGTGATATTGCTTACTCTCATATAAATCTAATTCTTGGAACAAGCTGTATACCATAGCTTTATTCACGGCACTTACTTCTTCATTAGTTTCTTCTAATAAAACAAATAAATCTGCAAAAACTTGCTTAAAGCATTGCTCCAGCTTATTTTTAAGCAGCGCCATAACGTCTGGCAAAATCACATTTACTCCATCACCAGCCTCTGTAATCACTGCAACATGAATCTGTTCCCAATAACTAAAAATCTTATTTTTTTCTAATATGAGTTGATTCAGTTTATTCAACTTTTGATTAAACATAGATAAAAAGGCATCTGAGTTAAAAAGCTGATTCCAGTCTCTCCTTGATTCTTTATATTTTTTATTCACCTCATCACACTTAATCTCATTGTCTAGATTACTTGAATTAGCCTTCCAATTTCCTACTAAGCAAATATGTACTTTTTCAGGACCATCATCATGCTGTTCTTTTGTCGTTACAGATAAATAAACAACCCCCTCACTATTACTCATCCTACGTTCCACAGACTCTCTAATGTTTCCCAAGCCATCTTGCACTTTATCTCCCAGTAATACAAAAAGCATCGGTGCTTTCATTCGTATATCACTATTTCTTAAAGCCTCTTCATCATAATGTATGGCAAAGTTTTCTGCCCGCTTAGTAATTTCTTGTTTGACGTCTTCCATTACCTTTACATGGATTAGATTTTCATTCAATATGATGTGCCTCCCTCCGCCTTTTTCTATTCCTGTCTTATTTTTTATTTCCTACTTACCATTCCTTGCTTTTAAATTTTTCTAAAAGATTAATGCCTAATTCACTGTTTATGCTTATGTTTTCTTACTTTAAGACAAACTTAAGAAGCCTAGAACA
Organism: Cellulosilyticum sp.; assembly: GCA_017941635.1. Taxonomy (GTDB): domain Bacteria; phylum Bacillota; class Clostridia; order Lachnospirales; family Cellulosilyticaceae; genus Cellulosilyticum. The sequence goes on along the minus strand of JAGAVZ010000074.1, from coordinate 7,708 downwards.
TTTTCCTTTTTCTAAGCTTCCTTATGCACTAACTTAATTTCTTTTTAAGCTGTTTTGTATAGCCTAAAATATCACAATAGAAGTCATAAATTGCCCTACCATCTACTACTTCATGAACTTCATCTTCTATCTCTTCTCTGCGTTCTCCATAAACACTCAAGATGCAATCGAGTCTTTCCATCAGTTCTGAGATATCTTCGCTTTGAGTAAGTGCCTTTACCCTTCTTTCTGATTTTCTCTTCATCACTTCTTTGAGCTTACCTGTAAGTTCCGTATAGCGTTTGTACAGTTCGTACTCTGCATATTTATTGATATCCATGACGTTAAGAAGTGGATCATAAAGCTCTTCCTCCTCATCTTTATCATAAAGATAAAGGGCACCCTTTTTATAAAGTGTTTTGGTATAAAGAGCTTTTACGAAGCTTTCAATATTTTGTTCTTCTTCTTTTGCAAGTGCAATTGCTTCTTTTAATTTCACAATATAAGCTTCCACTGCCTCATATTTTTGAATTTCTTCTTTTAAAAGTTGTCTATGATATGGATAACGCATAATGCCTGCAAAGGCTAATTCTTCTGAGTAGCTATTCATAATAGAAAGCACTTCTTTTTCACCTTTTAAGCCATTTGTAATCTGGTCTTCAAAGCCTTGAATAGCCTTTTGAATACTTGTGAAGTTTGGTTTTGCAAAATCAATATTATAGCTTGCAATCTGTGCCTCTAAGTCATAATTGGCTACTCGATTTAAGATATATTGATTGTTAAGACCTGAGTCTTCTCGTTTTTCAATGATATGATAACAAAGACCTTTAGCAAACTCTTCTTGGATTTCTTTGTTAACTGCCTCAATACGAGCATTGGTATAAGTATCTCCCCACGCCTCTGTTGGAATAGGTGATGGCAAGCTTGCCCAGCTTACTTTGTCTGTCATGACCAAGTGACGACCCACCCCTTCTCTTGTATTGATGGTTTCCTCATATAATTTCTCATAAGACTTAAGTGGACCATACGCATAAAGCGGCACACCATTACGAGTGGTTACCCAGAAAATACGGTTGGTCAACTTACTTTGTCTCAGTGAAAACTTAGCTGCTGAGTTTGGATATTTCTCTTGGAAGTTTTTGAGCCCTTTATAAATGCTTGGTGTATTAGTCGGTACAGAAACCATTGCATAGTAAGGGAAGTTAAACTCTGAGTTATTGGTTAAGTAAAATAATGGCACCGCATCACGAGAAAGTTTGGTTGCAATTTTCTTCTCTACTAATTCTGCCAAAGATTCCTCTTCTCCATATTTCATCACCAAAAATTCTTCCATTGTCTTTGAAATCAAATCAGAGAATTTGTCTGTAATGAAGTCAGAAATAGATGAAATAATATCAATATCGGCTTCATTAATCCACTTATCTGCTTGTTCTAGAAGCATTTGTGCAAATTCAGAAACCAATAGATTAGGATCATAGCCATCAATCACCTTATCAATGTAGCTAGATACATCTTTTACACTGACTACATTCCAGTGGTAAGTTAAATTTCCTCTTTCATCCACTGATTCATTAGCTTCAATTAGAATTTGACCATCCTTTTCAAAGATGCCATTTAAAGTATTGAGAATTTCTGTAAAGACGGCATAGAATTTATTGTTACGTTCGATAAGGAGCATTCTTAAATCTTCATAAGCAGTAATCATCTTGGTGAACTTCTCTACATCTGCACGTAAGAAGTACTCAGAAATTTTGGTATCAATGTATTCGTTCTTTTTTCTTTCCTTAGAAATAAAGGCAGAACGTGCATCTTGCATCTTTTCAATAGCATTATCCACTTCATATTGAATTTGTTGTGGCAGTTTAGCCAGTTGTTCTTTGAGGGTTGTGATGTAGGCCTCAATGGTTTTTACCAAACAGAAGCCTTCTTTATTCACAAGCACATTAGAGGCATAGATTGGCCCAAACTCTGGATTTGTAAAGAGTCTCTTTACTTCCTCAAAGACATTTTCTTTCAGTTCATTTGGCAATTGATTTGCCGCAGTATTAAAAGCTTCTCTTGCTTTTAATAAGAAATTATTTTCAAGCTCCACATCCATATTAACAGTCTGTGTCTTAATGACATTGTTGTATGCATAAGCCTCTCTAGACTCATAACCTGGTAAGGCTTCTGGTACATTTTGCTCAAAACGTCTACTTACACTATCAATATCAAGGCCTAGTCTTCTTGCCATTTCACCAATCTGCTCTTCAGTAGGTACAGCATTAAACATATTGCCAATACGTTTAAAGACCTTAAATGCCATATAAGTAGTCATTTCCTCAATTGGTAACATAGATGCTGATGCACCAATGATATTGTATTTATAATTGGCTGGAAGTGTGGCTTCACGCATTTGCTTAATGTTGGTTTCAATATTACTGATATAATCGTGAATTGCAAACTCTTCTCCAGATTGTTTATCTTCACTTGCCATGAAGTTAGTGATATTTTCTGCGGTTACATTCATGCAGTAATCATAGGCATTATGTATCGTTTTCCCCTCTGTATCTGTGGCAGATACTAAGTGACAAAGGTCAAATGGTGGCATTTGTGAATCAACGCTTAATCTTGTGCCATAGTCTTGTTTGAAGTGTTCGCCTCTTTCTTCAATATTCATCCAATAATCTAACTCTTTGAGAGCTGCATAGCCATTTTTCTTGATGTATTCTTGGGTATGAATACTAAGGGCTGGATTAGCAAGGTTTACATCTGGTGTAAAGAGATAGCCCATAATATCTGAGCGATCAATACCACTTCCACCTGCCTCAAGGTCCAAGATTGCTCTTGTGATATAAGCAATATCTAAGAAACATCCACTACCTGTTCCACCTGAAAGACCTGATAAAATAAAGATATAAATTTTTCTATCTGTCCCTTTTTGCAGTTCTTTAACTTTCTTTTGGATGGCATCTACAACTTGATTAATCTTTGTGAAAAGTAGTAATCTACCCCCTTGTCTTACACCCGATGCCCCATTAATTCCATCTGCAATATGTAATTCTGGTGAAAGCCAAGAAGAAATACTTGGATGCAATCTACTACGGTTTTGTAATATACTTCCAATACCCGCCTCTGATAAAAGAACCAGTTCATTAAGTGGGTCTAGCCCAATCCCCTTATACTTTTTATTTTTATCCTGCTCATTTGTTTCAAAAGCTAAGAAATCTACATTAGCTGGCTTATCTAAACGTTTCTTTGTCATAGGGTCCATTGGTAAGTTAAATCGTCTATTGATTTGATATTTTAAACGAAGCAAAGCATCAATACCTGTTCCCCCAAGACCAATAATAAGCATCGGATTATCAATCGTATCTACCCTAATTTTCTTACTAACAATTCCTCCACCTTGCTGTATATCTAATTGTTGAATATGGTCCCTAATAATCGGTTTCATCTCTTCATCTCCCCTATAATAAGTACTCTATTTGAACAGTTTGACCACTGTCTGCCATATTGATGCTGAATCTATCACCCTTCTTCATTTCGATGCCGGCCTCTGCCTTTACTGCTCGACCTGATTTTTCAATGATATAAGCTGATTTATTCATAAGAAGTACTTTATCTCCTTGCCCTGCCTTTAAAATAATATTTTCTGCTTCTTTAAGCTCTGGAGCAAACTGAAGTAAGGCATGCAGGCTTACTTTTCCTTTAAATACACTAAGCTTTTTGTATTGTGGTGGTGTTAATTTTCCTGTATTATTGTCTCTTAATTCAATTACCACTTGCCCCACTAAAGGTTTATTCGCCTCTTCTACTTTCTTAAATGCAACTAAAATACCTGCCAGAATAGCTATTGCCCCTATCCCAATACCAACATAGAGTACTGGCGATGTTTTCTTCTCTTCGGAAGAATAATCATCCAATATACCTTCTCCACCTTTACCTACTTTAAAGTTAACGGGTTGACTTTGTCTTTGGTAGCTTGTGTCTTCTACTAAAACAGATACTTCAAAATCGCCTTCTTCTTTTAATTTATAACTACCTTCAAACTGTCCACCATTAGCTTGCATAATGATTCTTGTTTCCACATTGGTTGTTATATCCTTAATCACCATTGTCGCCTCGGCACTTTGATAGAGTGAGTCATCACTAATTGGGTTCCCTTGCATACTTAAGTAAGCTACAAGATCTAACGAATCCCCTTTGGCAAACTGATTACTTGCTAGTGGCTTAATTTCTACTTCGATATCGTAGTTATAAACAAGGTCAATATTAATTTGGTCTCCTGCTACTCCTTTTACATAAAGCTTCCAACTGCCCATTATTCATCGTTGCAAGAATCATACTTGGCATACAAAACAATGTTAGAACTAATGCCAATATGATAAACCCTTTTTGCTTTGCTCTCATTATGTTCTCCTCCATTATGTATCGCATTTTCCATCCATTCTTTATCTATTTCCTTACAAGCTTTTTATCTTCTTTCTACCTGTCATATAATTCCATCTAAATCATAAGAAAGTGCATCCTCCTCTAACTGCTCTTCTTGTAGTTCATTATCTAAATTTTCATCGTCACAGGTTATTGCTGTCAGTTCTTCTTCCGTTAATTCCTCATCTGGTGTTTCCGGAATTAAAACTTCTTCCTTTAAGTAGACCTCGCTATCATAGTGATAAATAACCATAGGTTCTTCTTCATCATAGGATTGTATTACCCTAATTTCTTCCATTGTTTCATCCCATTCAATTGTCTCACCAATACCATAGAAAAGATTTTCTGCATAGTTTTCTTCTACTCTAAAAATAGCAAGTTCTTCTTGTCCTTTTGTACTGGTCTTGATTCCAATTAAATCTCCACTTATATTTAGCTCTATATCTGCATCAGTATTTTCTTTAATCCAGTGATACATAACATCACTACCCAAAATTTCTTCTAAAGGAAAAATAAACTTGCGATAACTTGTATACTCTTCTTCCTGAATAAGCGGATAGACCTCACACTGCATCGCTCTATTATTAATCGCCACCATGTAACGTTCACCTGCTAAAGCATTCCAGCCCACTTGATACTGTGCATAATCTCCTAGCTTATCTTCTATTAAAACAACTGGGTCTTTAAAGAGTTTTGTTCTCTCAATTTCTTTTATTTCCTGTGAAAAACTCTGTAAATTCGACAATTCTCTATACCAATTAATCGCCTCATCATAATACTCAGACTCTATTAAAGTCTGTATTTCATCCTCTTTTAACTCAATATAACGCTTCTGGATGTTTTCTATCTCAGAATCATAATAAAAATGACTTGCTATACTATTATAGTCTTGTATGATTTGATAAAAGCGCTTAATCTCTTGCTTACTTTCACTAAAGAATTTTTTTATCTCCTCTTGTACAACTGAGGCATCTTCCATTTCTCTTAGACTTGTCTTAGAATGTTTCCTTACATTTTGTAATCCTTCTTCATAGGCTGTCTCTGCATAAGATTTAATTTCATCTCGTACATATTCTATGATATCTGGTGTAAGCCACTGCGTTTGGTAACCATACTGACTATTCATTTTATAAATCTCATTAAAGTTATCAAGCTTTTCTTTCAAGCCACTAGATTTTATCAAGATTTTTTCATATAATTGCTGATCACAAGTTTCAAAAAGACCTTGAATCACTTCGTTTTTTGGCAATGAAAAATATTGCTCAGGTATTTCAAAGATATGCTCCTTTGCCCAATTATACTTTGCACTCTCTGTAGGTTGTTCAAGCATATTTTGCATATAGCCTTTAAATTGCACCCATCCATCATCTATGGTAGTTTCAAGCGAATATTTCATTGTATAATATTCTCTTTGATATCCCTCTAGACTTTCAAAATCTATTGTTTGGTAGTTAAGTATTCCTGAATAAAACCTATCATAATCTAAATCTTGCTTACCACCCACCACATCATCTTGAATCTGCTTTAACTTTTCATTGTAATTTGTAATCCATTGCAATTCATTAAGCAGTTGCTCTACCTTTGTTTCCTGGTATTTAAAATGCGTATAGGTCTTAACTTCACGAAGGCAAGCCTCTGCTTCAATCCATGCTTTTTTGTGATGCAAATCAGTTGCTTTATCCACGATATCTATCTTATATAGAATATAATTTCCTTTGTAAAGAATACCTATCCCTAAGACACCTATCACAGCATACATCATTCGTTTTAAATACTCAGTATTTCTATATCTGTCTATTCTTCTTCTCATCCTAGTCCTCCTTTAATGCTTGAAGGTAACTAGCAAAAGCTTCATCCTGACCTACAATCTCTTTAACTTCTTGTAAAAGTTTATTTTTAAGGTAAGTATCCTTAATTCCACCACTCATCTTGCATAACCTTAGTAGCCTATCCTTAGAAAAATAACTTAAATACCCTGGCATTTCCTCTGCATATTTACTCAGCAAAAACTTAGACCTAAGTGCCCCAGATAAAATACTTCCCATCATCTTTTTCCCTTTATGTTTGGCAAGCACTTCATCCTTATATTGCACAACATAAGCAAGAGTAGCATCATCAATAAGTTCTTTTTTCACCTTAGAAATCTCATAAATATAATCCACCAAATGAGAGTTATACTCTTCTTGCAAAAGTTCTTTTAATTCTAATGGCATATCACTTCTAAGCTTAAAATTCCTTAGACAAATCAATTTATATGTACGCACTTCATCATTATCTATTAACTTTGAAAGATAGCGAAAACGGTCATACGCTTCTACTGGATTTCCACTTTCTACATTCTGAATTGCAATCCCCATTTGTTTACTTAAATCTGACTTAATCTTGTCACAGTTTGACTGGATATGTGCTTCAATCTCATTTAAAATTAATTCTTCTTTATATCTCTTATAAATTAAAAGATTTGCCACAATGCATATTGCAGTAAAAATTGTAGCAACTAAAATCTGATTAAAATCCTGTGCCAAAATAAAAAGAGCCGCATAAATCCCTACTGCTATCAGTTCTCTAATAATTAAACCTTTAGTGACCGTGATTCCTGCTGCTTCTTCCAACGCTACCTCTTTTGTTTGATTGCATTTGACACATGCCTTATTCCCTAAGTTATAAGTCCCGCAATGTTTGCAGTAAGTTAGATAATCCATATTATAAGGAAATACAGGCAACTCTCTAAAATGAACAATTAGTCCCTCCATATCTAACTACTCCTTTAAAAGTTCTATTAATTCATCATTTACAGCTTTCTTTGATTTACCATATTTCTTTTGACGTATTCCTTTCCCCAAATACTGCACAACTACTATCATTCCTGCTCCACTTAGAATACACATCAATACTTCTAACATCTTCCACCTCAGACTTCCTGATTTTAACCTTATTATACTTTGCATACTATATTTTTACAATTAATTATATTTTAAATATTATTAATTTTTATTAATATTACTTATCTATTATATATTTATTTTATTTACCTAAACTAAACTTTATGTTTTCTTAAGTCTCTCCTTGATTTTTATAACTAAAAGCAAATGCCTCTTCAAATCTTTAACTTAAAACGATATATACACTTACGCTATATAACTATTTTTTAGATGTAATACTGCTAAACTTTTAAATTTATCGAGTAGGAGGATAATCATTAATTGATTATCCGACCTCTCACACCACCGTACATACGGTTCCGTATACGGCGGTTCATTAAAGAATTAATGTATCAATTGATATCTCTTGGTAATACTTTTATATCCTAGTTCTT
>JAGAVZ010000073.1 GCA_017941635.1 Cellulosilyticum sp. | reverse complement strand
CCCCACACATTATTTATGTCATACTTATTTTATCTTGATCCTCTTTCAACCTATTTTGTTTTAATAAGTACCTATACGCTTTTTCAACTGCCTGAGTAATATTAGCCCCTTTTCTGTTGTATCCAAATGCCCGAGCTGTTGCTACTAATAGATCTTCTTTATGTATGCCATAGCTTTTATTAACAATTCTGAGCATACCTTCCCCTAATTCTTCTGTACTTATATGCTTAATACTTCTTAACTCGTCATCCTGTTTAGCTATTCGTGGAACCACCTTTCTATCCTGTTTCATGAAATAAAATTCTTCCTCTGTTCCTATTTCTTTTCTTAGGTTATTAGCAAGTACATAATCTACAGAATTACGGACTTTAACAGTGGCTTTTTGATTTCCAAATAAGCATGCTACTCTTTTACATAGCAATTCATAATGGATGGGTTGTTCTGTATTAATCACAAAGGATACAGCATCTGATAGAAATTGTGTGTCATTTTGGTGCCTATTTACACTATATACATCTGCTTCTTCATAATACTCAAAATCATAGGGATTATGCGTATCTAAATCATCTATTTTAATCTCTTGAATATCTAGATAATCTTTGCCCTGAGTCTGTTGTTCATCATGTGTGTCTTCCGAATAGTATCCATCTTCAGGATTTTGATATTGTGCTATTGCTTCCTCTATAGCATCTATCAGTTTTGCTCCCTCTGTAATAGGATCTTTAATCCAGTCTGTAGACCATATACGATATACTTTCCATCCTATTTGTTCTAATACTGATTGTCTTAATCTGTCTCGTTCTCTTGCTGTTCTGGCAGAATGATAGGTTGCTCCATCACATTCAATTGCTAAAACAAATCGTCCACTTAACTTTGGATGCTTGACAGCTAAATCTATCCTATATCCTGAGCATCCTACTTGTGTAGCAACTTTATATCCTTTAGAATTAAGGAAGTCATATACTGCTTCTTCAAATGGGGAATCTACTTCTATACACTCTGGAATTACCAATTCATTTTCTAATGCTTTCTGTCCTTCCATTGCAAATTCAATATAAGAACGGAGCATTTTTACCCCTTCGGCATTTGTTTTTTCTAGATTAATATCTGTTGGCATAATTGAGCCTACAAGTTTTACATTGTACTTAGCTCTTGTAATGGCTACATTTAAACGTCTGTATCCTCCTGTTCTTGAAAGAGGTCCGAAATTCATAAGTATTTTTCCATTGCTATCTTTACCATAACCAATACTAAAAATGATAGTATCTCTTTCATCTCCCTGTACATTCTCAAGATTTTTGATAAAAAATGCTTCCTCCCTATCCTCTTTAAAGAATTGTTCATACTGGGGATTTTTTAATCTTTGGTTTCTTATCGCCATTTCTACAGCATGCTGCTGTGCTTCACTAAAAGTTACCACTCCTAGTGAACGATAAGGAAACTTTTTAAAATGTTCTATTACCATTTGTGCTACTTTAGTAGCTTCCCTGGTGTTACATTTTTTCCCACTTCGTTCATAAACACCGTCATTAACATAAATATACTCTACTCCATTATTTTCAACTTTATCTACAGCTGCTGGAAACGTAATAAGCTCATTATTATAAATCTTCACATTTGAAAAAGCAATTAAATGCTCATGCTTACTTCGGTAATGCCATTTTAAAGTTCTTTCTGGTAAACTTGTCAGTGCTTCATCTAAAATCGATTCGTATCCTTCACTGTCATCTACTTCTTCTTCACTATCTATATCAAATTCTATATCGGATGTACTTGTTGCAAAAAAGTTCGTTGGTGGTAACTGTTTATTGTCCCCTGCAATAATAACCTGCTTCCCTCTAAAGATAGCTCCTATTGCATCCTCTGTACATATCTGTGAAGCTTCATCAAATATAATTGTATCAAACTGATAATTATCTGCATCTAAAAATAGACTTACTGATAAGGGGGACATCATAAGACAAGGCTTTAATGTTGTTAGTAAGTTAGGAATAGCTTTAAACAGCTTTCGTAGTGGCATTATTTTTCTTTGTTTTCCTAATTCTCTTTTTAAAATCCCTACTTCACCTCTTGCAAGTGTCATATAATTTACATCAGGTAACATACTTATTATTCTTTCTTTCAGCCTAGCTTTTGCAATATCCATTTGTAATTTATCCAGTTCAACAAACTCTTTTATTCTTTGTTCTTGTACTCTTCTTCGAAAATCTTTAACACTTGGATATTCTAGTAATACGGTATCTAGCCATAGTTTATAAAATCTCTTCAAAAAAGTAGGAACCACTTGTACTGCATCAATATGTTGAGTTTCTACCTGCCTAATAAATCCACCTAATCCTAGTGAGGTGCATTCCTCTCTTGAGCTTCTATAATCTATCCACTCTTCTAGCGCTGCTATATTGTTTACACATCTACCCATTTGCTTTATAAGCTCTTTCATTTCTTTCATTTCAAGGGCTTGGATATTATCAAATAGACCCATAAACCAACTTAATTTTTCTTCCACTTTTGCATTGGCTTGAGTCAGCAATTTATACCCTTTATCACATTCGTCTTTGAGCAATTTATTGGAACATACCTCTTTGCTGAAATTATACGATAACTCATATTTACTTATAGAATCCTTAAATCTTGCAAACCAATGTAATGCGGCTCGTACTTCTTCCCAATTAGTACTCATGCCACAATATAAAAATGCATATTTATTTTTTAAAGTTTCTTCCTTCTCTGCTATAATGCTTTCAATTTCTTGAAGTCTAATAATTCTTTCCAAATCACCTATTATCTGTTTATATCCATAAGAGCTAAATGAATAACTATTAAGCTCCTGACGTAACTTTATACTATTGTTTATTTGCAATAATTTTTCTGCAATATAGCTTTCTATTTGTTCCATCTCATAAGCCAAGTCTGCCTTATTACAATTAAACACTTCTTCTAAGTGCACTTTTTCTTCATTTTCTAATAACTCTAAGATTATTTTATAAGAATCATACTCTGGTAACATCTCATTACCTTTTTCTATAATCCTTTTTATATGCTCATTAAGGCTTCCTGTTGTACCACCCCAACTACTAATCTTTTTAAAGTGATTAATAGCATCTTCAATACTATCCCACTTTGTATTCATACCGTTATAATACCTACCAAGTCCCTTTTCATATGTTTCTGTCTGTACCTCTATTTGCTTAGTCAGTTCGTGGACTTTAGAAATTTTCATCAAAATATTTACAGCCTCTGCATCACTTATCTTTTTAGTCACTTCTTTTCTATATCCTCGAAGCATGGTTTTATCCTGTTTATACATTTTATTAAAGATTTTAAATGGTGATGTATAGGCTGTCTTAAATCTTAAAAGCATCTGCTCATATTCTATTTCTAATACTTTCGATTCATACAATTCTTCAATTTCACTGTGTAAACATTTTAATAAATCATATTTTTCTTTTGCCTCTGTATAAATAATTTTAACTTTCTCTATCCCCTCATGCCCATACCATAGTTCTGTTGGATAGACTTCCTTGTATAATAACCCT